>BPHE01000004.1 GCA_026003395.1 Vicingaceae bacterium | reverse complement strand
CATGCTAAATGCATTATAATCAACCTTTGATAGTTTAATGATTCGTTGATCTTGTTCATTTGCTATATACACAGAAAGTTTTCGTGGAATTAGATAATCCCCGGTATCAATTTTAATTTTATATGTTTTGCCGGTAACCAATGAGTCAAAATGAAACATTCCGTTCTGATCCGATATGGTTTTTTGAATCAAACGGTTATCATTATCCCACAAAGAAATTAAAATGTTACTTTTAGGATAGCCGCAAAATTCTACAATAAACTTCAAAGAATTATATTCAACTTTTGGTGCGGGGGGAGGACATCCATTAAACTCTTTTAATCCCGGAATTTCCGGGCAACTGTCCAATTTATCCGGTATATAATCTCCGTCAGTATCGGGACATCCGTTAAAATCTTTTATTCCTGGTATTTCAGGGCATTCGTCTTCTAAATCCTGAATACCGTCATTATCGCTATCCGGACATCCTTCAAACTCAGGCAATCCGGCCACCAATGGACATTTGTCAAGACGATCTTCAATCATATCGCCATCAGTATCAGGACAACCAAGAAAGATCCATTTACCGGGTGTATCCACACATTGGTCTTTCTTATCAGAAACTTCATCTTTATCCCTGTCGCGCGGATGACCTTGAAATACGGGAATTTTTAAAGCAAAATAAAAATCACCTCCGTTAATATCCTGAGAGGTAACAATAGGAGTCAGATTGGTTGTTCCTAACATCAGCACTCCCAAACGTAAAGCTAAACCCACGTGTGTTTTATTATATTCGTCATAAGTAAAAGGAATTGACACTCCATACCAACGTCTGTCCCATCTGATAGAACCTGTCAACCGCGTTAATTCCTTTATTTTTTCTTTGTCTTTTTTTCGGGCAAAAGCATAAAATGGTGTAGCATTTACATATAAACTTTTCCACACATTGTAATCAATTTGCATACTTAAAGCAGTAGGCAACTGCATCAAATAAAATCCCTCATCCTGAATATAGGTAAACCTGTTTCTTAACGTATCATCTAAATCATTAACATTAGAAAACGCCAAACCTCCTATGTACCAATCTTTTATGTCAGAATGAAAATTTCCTGAATAATATCCTTTCTTATATCTTAAACGTCCAATATCTAAAAGCGACAGACCCACACGTAATTTATATTTATCTTTGTCTTTTCTCCAGAGATTTGTTTCTCCATCCATGTTATATTTATAATCTTGCCATTTTGGTCGAAATTCATACACAATCCCAAGGTCCCCTCCTATTGTAGGGTATGCGATAAATTTATATTGTACCGATGAGTTATCAAATGTAAAATTATTTGAATGTCCGTAATAAACATCCGTTTTAAATATATCCATCGTATCTTGATTGATAAATTTATAATGGAAGTCATCGATGTAAATATAAAAAGATTGAAGCCCTTGTAGAAGTTTTAAGGTCGCCCCTGCTTTTAAAAAATGTTTTTCTTTGTCCATGACAACCCGCGAATAGGTTAGACCATATTCCGCCCAGGTCGTAGATTGCACTTGAATTGGGGTCTCATTTACTACTTCCTGATTCCAATGGGGAGGGTATTCAAAACCTTCATAAATCAATCTTGCCAAATGCGGTTCAATTCCATCTATGTTAGTATATGTTCTTACTCTAGCATTTAATGCAAAAGCAGATTTATTACCAAGGTTAACCATAAAGGATGGTAGATAAACTTCTGTATTAAAAATAAAAGAATAAGGTTTATTCAATGGCGGGGTTTTCACATATTTTTTCTGAAAATCAGGATCGGTAAAAGTGGTGTCCCAGTGACTCATTTTCAATGGACGAATAGCTTTTTGACTTAAAAGCAGCCAATTGTTATACATCATTGTAGAAAAACCGGCAAGTTGCATGTCAAATTTAAATCTTGAATCGACTATAGAGGCCGGTTGCAACCAAACGCCGGTCACTCCCGCATAATTTTGTTGTGCTATCCCGTTGAATGATTGCGAATGAATTTTTACAGAAAAAAATACTCCTGTTAGAAATAAGCTAATTGCGAGTATATTTCCAACGCTTATGAGACCATAACCAATTGTATGGTTGACGCCGTATACTTTTTTCCAACAACTCGGCAAAAGATCCGGAATATGATTTATTTGGAGGTAATTTTTCACAAAAGATTTCATAATTCCCTCGTTTAATTTTACAAATATAAACAAAAACCACCGCAGCAGATTTTTTAAGGGCCAGTTTTTCATAACCACGGAAGAAAGCCGTTTCTTTTCCAAAGAAATTATGCCACGAAGCACTTTCTTTTGGGGGATTTTGATCAGCTATGAAAGTAAATACGGAAGGTTCTTGAGTTTCCAGGTAATAACGTCCGATCATTTGCATTGGTACAGGGATTGTTCCGGTTGATGATCGCATATCATACATCAAACGGTCAAAAAGTGAATTTTTAATAGGACGGTAAACTGTAAAATGTTTGGCCGGCGAGCTCAGGCCCATCAATAAACCGGCCCACTCCCAATTTCCCGTATGCCCCATTACAACAATAACTCTCGAATATTGCTTTAAAATATCTCTGAAAAAATCAGGATTATTAAATTTAATCCTATTTTTGAGTTGTGTTTTTGAAATTTTAAACGATTTCAAGCTTTCCACTATCAGATCTGAAAGATGCTTGTAATATTTTTTTTCTATTTGTTCAATTTCTTTCAATGATTTCTCTGGAAAACAGCTAATTAGGTTTTTTCTAACTACCTGTCTTCGGTATTTTATTAAATAAAACAATACAAAATACATGAAGTCCGAGATGCCATATAAAACAGGTAAAGGCAAAGATGCCAAAAGTTTAAATAAAGATTTAAATATTTGATAGTTAATATTTTTCAAGCTATCGAGCCGGTTTTCAATTTAAATTCAGAAGTGAAATGAAATTGAATGTCCGGGAAATCTCTTTGAGCGGTTTCCAACATCCAGGATGATTCTGCCAGATAGACAGGGTTATCGTCTTTATCATAAGCAATGTAGCCATGTTTGCGATTAAGAAATTCTTGTAACACATGTGGACTTTCTGCAACAATCCAACAGGCCTTGTAAAGTGGCAAAGGTTTAAATTCACATTTGGCGCCATATTCATGCTCCAAACGATATTTTATTACTTCAAACTGCAATTCTCCCACTGTTCCTATAATTTTACGACTTCCCGGCTGCATTTTAAACAACTGTGCAACGCCCTCATCTGTCAACTGCTCAATTCCTTTTTCCAGTTGTTTTGTTTTCATCGGATCCATATTGATCAACTCTTTGAAAATTTCGGGTGAAAAAGAAGGTATGCCTTGAAACATTATTTTTTCACCTTCTGTGAGAGTATCGCCAATTTTAAAATTACCTGTATCAAACAAACCCACCACATCACCCGGCCAGGCCTCATCCACCACGGTTTTATCAGATGCCATAAATGAAGTAGGATTGGCAAAGCGTAAGTTTTTTTCCAATCTTACGTGGTGATAAAATTTATTTCTTTCAAATTTTCCTGATACTATTCTGACAAATGCAATTCTATCTCTATGTTTTGGGTCTAAATTGGCATGTATCTTAAAAACAAATCCGGTGAAAGCAGGCTCTTCCGGATTTACAAACCTTACATTTGTTTGCCTTCCTTGAGGTGATGGAGAAAATTCTATAAAGGAATTTAACAATTCCTGAACACCAAAGCTATACAAAGCACTTCCAAAATAAACCGGAGCAGTTTTCCCGGCCAAATAATCTTCTCTTGAAAAAGGGTCATATACTCCATTGATCATTTCCACCTCTTCTTTCAACAAATCTCTTTCTTTTTCCGAGATAAAATTCAAGAGCTTGGGATCATCCAAATTTTCTATTCTTGTGACATCATCTTCTATTTTGGTTTTATTGGGCTTGTAAAGCAACAATTCATTTCTGTAGATATTATAAACACCTTTGAATGTAGAACCAATGCCAATAGGCCAAGTCATCGGTCTTACGCGAACAGACAGCTTATTCTCCAATTCATCAAGTAAATCAAAGGGGTCTTTGCCTTCGCGATCCATTTTATTGATAAAAATCAATACCGGAGTATTGCGCATGCGGCACACCTGCATCAGGTTATACGTTTGTTCTTCAACACCATTTGCGGCATCCACTACCAATATTACACTGTCAACGGCTGTCAAGGTACGGTATGTGTCTTCGGCAAAATCTTTGTGACCGGGTGTATCCAATATGTTAATCTTTAAACCTCCGTATTCAAAAGACATAACAGAAGTAGAAACAGATATTCCCCTCTGTTTTTCAATTTCCATGAAATCCGAAGTAGCTGTTTTTTTTATTTTGTTTGATTTAACAGCACCTGCTGTTTGAATGGCCCCTCCAAAAAGCAACAATTTTTCCGTCAATGTTGTTTTACCTGCATCAGGATGACTGATGATGGCAAAAGTGCGTCGTCTGTTGATTTCTTTTGTATTCATAATTACCTACCTGTATATACAACCCCGGAGGTTGGAGTTTCTTTTAAAATGATTTTTTTTAACATTGGCACTTCGGGTTTTAATTGTTCCCATATCCACACCGACAGCTTTTCTGCTGTGGGATTTTCAAGACCTGGTATGTCATTTAATAAATAATGGTCCAAACGCTTCACGACACTTTTTACCTTTTCTTTCAGTTCGGCAAAATCTATCACCCATCCCATGCGATCATCCAATGGTCCCTCGACATACACGGTCAAAATATAAGTATGTCCGTGCAATCTCCGACATTTGTGGTTTTCTTGTACATAAGGAAGAAAATGAGCCGCATCGAAAGAAGTTTCTATAAACAATTCCATGTCAGATTTTTAAAAATATTATTATGGTTGATTTTGAAGAATGTATAATTTTGCCGCAAAATTAACAATTAAAACTTAAATTATGGCAACAGAACTTAAATCGGCGGTTTCTTTCGACAAAACATTGGCTGATTGGGTCAGCAAAGAACAAGCTGCTGTTGAACTAATCAATGCCATCGGTTCATTACTTTATACCAAATCGGTAGAATTGGTTTTATTTAGAAATCATCTTGTGGATCAAAGTGTTTCGGAGGTACTCAATCTTCATAAATATGCTGCCGAAGTGGTGAAAAAACCTATTTCCATTTTTGATACTGCCGAGTTGGCAAAATCCATGTGTGCGCTTGATTTAGCCCCATCAAAAATAGACATAGGGAAGCTTGCCGCTGAATGGATGGAGGAAAAAAATAATTATGCATCTAAAAAAGAGTTTTTAGAAAATAAATTGAAAAATTTTATCGGGAACGTTGATTTTAAGCTTACTCCCAAAGACGTTGTTTTGTTTGGCTTTGGAAGAATTGGGCGTATTTGCGCTCGTGAACTGATAAAACAAGCAGGAAAAGGCCAGCAATTAAGATTGAGAGCCATTGTTACCCGCGGCAACTCTGATGAAGAAATTTGCAAACGTGCTGCTTTGTTAAGAATGGATTCGGTACACGGACCATTCAAAGGACAGGTGGACATTGATCTTGAGAATAAATGCCTGATTATTAACGGGCAAATTGTACATATGATTGCTGCCAACAATCCTGAAGATATCAATTATGAAGATTATGGCATTCATGATGCTTTGTTAATTGACAATACGGGAGTATTCAAGGATCGCAATGCACTTTCACGTCACTTACAAGCCAAAGGAATAGAAAAGGTTATATTAACTGCTCCGGGTAAAGAAGTACCCAATATTGTATACGGTGTAAACCACAAATCATTGGATATTGAAAAAGAAAAAATTTTTTCTGCTGCTTCATGTACAACCAATGCCATTGTTCCGGTATTAAAAGTAATCAACGATTTCTTCGGAATTGAAAAAGGACATATAGAAACCGTACATGCCTATACCAACGATCAAAATCTTTTGGACAATTACCACAAAAAAACGCGTCGTGGCCGGTCGGCAGCCATCAATATGGTAATAACCGAGACCGGTGCCGGTAAAGCCGTAACGAAAGCCATTCCGGAATTAGAAGGCAAACTAACAGCCAATGCCGTCAGAGTGCCTGTACCCAATGGTTCTTTGGCTATTCTAAGCTTAACACTCAACCGGACCACCAACAAAGAGGAAATCAATGGAGTGTTGAGAAAAGCTTCTTTGGAAGGAGAATTGGTTAACCAGATTTTCTATAGTTACGAAGAAGAACTTGTTTCTTCCGATATTATTGGCAATCCATGCAGCAGTGTATTCGACAGCCCGGCTACCATTGTGCATCCCGACGGAAAAAATGTAGTTCTATATGTCTGGTATGATAACGAATATGGTTATACCAAACAAGTGATCCGTTTAGCCAAACATGTTGCCAAAGTAAGACGACTGATTTATTACTAATCTTTTGTTGATATTGACAAACACCGGCTTGGTATCATACCTGGGCCGGTGTTTTTATTTATAGATTATTATATCCTGTCAATTTTTCTGAATAAATCAAGCAATCCGCTGTCATTTTCCGTATACATGCCATTTGGCAATTTGTTCAATAATTTTTTTGCTTCATTTGTTACCAATACTCTGTTTTGTCCATATGCATTCAAAAAACGAATCACTCTGAACAGGTCCAAGTGTGTAAAAAAACGGTTGATGAGATCTTGTTGCGTTTTTCCGTGTTTAATCGTATCCCTGCACCATTGTTCCCATTCTTTATTGGATATAACTTTGAGCCAAACCGGATTTAAGCAGTGGAAGATTTTATTTAAATCCCGGCCACCATTCATGAGCGATGAAAAAATCTGTTCAAGATCCTGTTTTAATGTATCAAAAGCTTCCATTGGATAAGTCAAGATATTTTGACTTGATTCGGCTGCGCTACTAACGGCCTTACCTGTTCCAAACGGCACCCTATAAGATTTTCTTGCTGCTATATTCATTACAGTAACAGGAAGTGATTTAATGGTATTCCGTTTCATAAATTTCTGCAAAAAATAAAAATCCTCTCCGGCTTTTCTTGTATTCATTCCGTTTACTTTCACATAACCAAAGGAACTTACTGCCATTGAAGATCCTACTGTGTGAAAAGCATAAGGATGGCCGGCCCATTCTACTGCCAATCTTAAGTATCTTAAATGTAATTCATACTGGCAGGTTAAATTCCAAACACAAATGTCCTCACAAAATTCAGCATCAAAAAAATGTTCAAAATATATTGAAAAAGCTTCTGTTTTTTTATTTTCTTCAAATGCATCAACAATTTTTTGCAAATAACCGGGTTCAGGAAACGAATCGGCATCAATACTTACCAATACACCATCCATTTTCCATTCAAAAAAACATTTAATGGCAAAGTCCATCCCAAATTTTCTGGCAGCACCTACTCCTGCAATTTTATCGTCTTGTGGTGTAAAATGAAATATTATCAAACGGTTGTCTGATGCAAACTTTGATTTTAATGCCTGCAACTGTTTTATATGGAACTCTTTTACTTGCGGTCTGTCCGATGGGGCATCGTTTAAAATTACTATCAAATAAAAATTTTTGTATAGTTGTTTCTGTAAGAAATACTCTATCGTTTTTGACAAATCAGGTTCTTGTTTTGCAGGCAAAACAACAAAAACAGGACTAGGCCTGACGGGCAACTTAATGGAATTGATTTGCTTGAAAGCATATTGTTTGATATAATTTTGGTAAGAATGAGCATCAAAATTTCCCTTCATCTATCAGGCATTTCAATTTTAATATTGCCGCAATGGAAATGCTATCGGTAATGATACCATCCATCACCATTTCATAAACCTTATGAAATGGAAGTTTTTTAACCTGCAAAATTTCATCCGGTTCGGGTTGGGAATTTTTAAATTGTAGTTTTTTGGCAACAAACACAATGGCATGCTCGTCTGCTACAGAGTTTGAGGTATAAAACTCCATCAATGGGGTCCATTCTCCGGCAACAATTCCGCACTCTTCCAATAACTCCCTTTTGGCTGCCTCAAGAGGGTCTTCATTCATCCGGCCTCCCCCTTCAGGAATTTCCCAAGAATACCTGTTTAGAGGGAAACGCCATTGTCCCACCAACCAAACATTCATTTCATCATCAACAGGAATGACTCCAATAGCTTTATGTTTATATTTTACTACGGCATATACAGAATTTTGTCCGGAAGGCGTAATCACCTGATTTTCGACCACTTTAATCCAAGGATTATCATAAATAACTGTTGAACCAATTATTTTCCAAGGATTTTCTTCAAAACTTTTATTCATTTGAATTAATTTTATCATTAAATAATTTCACGACAGCATCAAGAGATTTTTTATTTTTCGGATGATAAATACTGGCCACTACTTTTTGTTTTTCATTTTTTGTAAGATGAAAACTCATCGACACCTCACCATGCTTTGCCGTAATCTCAAAAGGAATCAATTCCACCGGAATCTGAAATCCTTGCTGGATATATCGCAACATTTGCAAGTTGTTATAATCTTGTATCAAAAACAAATTATCATACAAACTGTTGATAGGTAAAAAAAGATTGGAAATCACGCTACTTTTTTGTTTGGTCTCATGCAAATAATTTCTTTCAATGTCCCGGATATTAATCAAAATGATTTTTGACACATTTGACTCTAACCAGCTTTTGAATGTGGCTATAAATTTCATTGAATTGTTTAAACCGAAATTATCCCTTAGACCGGCATCGTTTACAGAGATATGCGGGTCGGTTGGCAAATCTACAGAAGGCAAGATTAAAGGAAATGATGCGCTCATTCTCAATGCTGATGTCAACCATAGCGAATCGCATTGATCTTCGCCAAACAATTTAGAAAATTCTACCGATTCGTTGTAGAATTTTAAAAATTCCTGTCCAAAAGGAAACGCGGCACAAAGATATGATACCGGTTGAGAACTGATGATTAGTTGCTTGCCATCTTCCACAATAACAGGAGCCAACACCAGCCATGGTATGAGTGCTTTTTCTTCATATACTTTATAATCCGACAACTGCCTGGACAACAATCCATTGGTGTTTTCAATCAGTTGTTTTTCAAAGGCCAAACCACGATCTTTCAAATAATACTTATTGCCAAATCTTATTTTGCGTAATCTCACAAACCAATCATTGGTAGTAAGATTGAGCAAAACCGGGTTTAATAAATCCTTACCGGAAATCTGTTCTATTGAAGGATTAAATAATTGATCATTATAGCCAAGCTTGTAGTAAAGATATAACTCCCGATAAATAGCTGCGCCAATCATTCCGCCGGACGATCCGGTAATCATGAAAGTGGCTCTAGAAAATTTTCCATTTGTCAAACTATCCAGTGTTCTCAAAACCCTATGAGTCCATAATGCACTTCTGATTCCGCCTCCACTGGTATTGACAAACACGATGACCGGCTTTTCTTCGGGTTTTGAAACATTGTTGGCTTTCCAACGGTTCAATACTTTTATTGCATGAGTTTTATCTTTCAATAGTGTAGTTTCATCAGCATAAATTTTAAAATGTTCTTCGTTGTACTTTCTTTTTGATTCATAAGAAATAGCGGGAATACGGCTAACATAAGAGAAAATTTCCTGTTTTGACAAATAAGAAAACAAAACTAAGGAAGCTATTAACACAAATGTGCTCCATTCTTTTACCAACGAATAAAAAATTCCTGCAACGATTATCAAAACAGTAAAAAGTAAGTAAATTGCAGCTCCTGCCGGAATTTGCAAAAATTTGTGGGCTCCCGAAAAATACCCAATTGCCATCATCGAAAATAAAACGATAATTTGATAAAAAGAAGCATTGAAACGATTTTGGTCTAAAATTTTTTCCAGCACTGCTCTATCATAATGTTTTATTTCTCTTGCATGCAAAATTTTCAAATTGAAAGTGAGATAATATTTAACTTTTTGATTGTCTTTCGGAATATAATGAGTAGGAAAATTGGGATACCCTAAATCCATCACTTTTGGCAACCATCTTTTTTTTCTGACATTTTTAAATTTTTTTTCGTACTTCTCAATGTTAAAGTTGGTAGTGAAAAAGTATCCGAAAGCCAAAATCCAATGTATGACAAAGCCGGCAATAAAACCGGCAATATTCCAGTAAGCATGAGGCAAATCGATAAACTCTTGTTTTTGTTGGTAATTTACTGACTGAATGACAAAAACAACAAAATACACCAAAGGAATCAGAGAATTGTTTAAAACATATTTTAAAAACGGTCTTGAAAATGTTGCAATTAAAGGATAAAAGCGGCTTTGAATCATGTAACTAAGCAATTGAAATGAAAGCGCAAAACCGCCAAATGCCCATCCTAATATCAAAAAGGAATTGAAGTTTACTTTCCCCAAATATTCAGGTGCAAGCAGGAGATTGGATATGCCATAATTTTTTCCAATATGACCAAGCGTAAAGCCAAATAAAAGGAACCAAAGAAACAATAGTATGATGTTGCGTTTTAAATGAGCCAACAACAATTGAACAGGGAAGAAGCCCCATACGGCTTCCACCATAGCTTTCAATTGTTGCAACCATTTCATTATTTATGAATTTTAGCGTTTACTATTTTTAGGCATTCTTCAATTCTTGGCAACATTTTTTCACGTAACTCTTCGGCTTCCTGCAATATGTTCTGAGCTTCGGAATTGCCCGGCAAACCTTTCAGGTTAATTTTCACATTTAAATATGCACCTTCCATGGCAGATCTCAAACACAATGCAGCCACTCCGGCATCAGACACCGACGATTCCATACCTTCCTTGGCCACATATTCTACTACTTCCAATGCCTTGAATGAATTTTTCATAGTTTCAAGCGGCACTTTTGCTGCATAAATTGTAGCTTCTTCTATTGCTTGTTTCCTTTTTTGCAATTCTTCTTCATTTCTTTTAGGCAAGCCATAGGCATCCATAATCTTGTTGAAAGCCCTTGTGTCTTCATCAATCAATTGATTAAATTTAGCCAGTAATTCCTGTCCTTTTTCCGCCCACACCGAAAATTCTTCTACTCTGTGATCCCATCCACGTTTATGAGACGACAGATTTGCTACCATGGTTGCCAAAGCTGCTCCCAAGGATCCACAAAGCGCCGAGATACTCCCGCCGCCGGGTGCCGGCGATTCTGAAGCAGTTTCTTTTAAAAATTCTTTCACACTCAAATCTATCAATTTTTTTCCATCCTCTTCTTCAAGTAAATATTCAATGATTCTCTTTTTGGGATCAAAGGGCGACAACTCATTTAATCCCATAGTAAGAATTGCTATTCTGATCAACTCTTCTTCCCCTACTCCTGTAGATCTGTTTTGTTTTTTCAAAAAATACCGCCCTGCCTCGACCAATGCTTTTTTTGGCACAAGCCCTACGATCTCCGACCCTGTGACACGAAGCCCCCGTGCTTCTGCCCTTTTGCAACATTCGTCAAAAGCAATATGCAAAGGTGTGACATTGATGTCGGTCAAGTTCATGGAAACCTGGGCTATGCCGTATTCTTCAATATACCAGCCAATGGCTTTAACTGCTTTTAAACTACCCGGAATATAAACAGGTTGATTGTTTTCATCCACTACAATTTTTCCGGTAACAGGATCGCCCTCACGTTTCACACGGCCTTTTTCTCTGATATCAAAAGCCACAGAGTTTGCTCTTCTGACCGATGTTGTATTTAAATTTACGTTATAAGCAATCAAAAAATCCCGCGCCCCTATGGCCGTTGCTCCGGTAGTTTTCACGCGATTGTTGAATTCTGCAGGACCAAAATCAGGTTTCCATTGTGGGTCCTTTAATTTGTCTTTTAACCCTTCGTATTCTCCTGCACGACAATTTGCCAAATTTCTTCTTTTTTCCTCGGTTGCTGCATATTCATACAGATATACCGGAATTCCTAACTCTTCCCCAACCCTCTTGCCTAACTTACGGGCCAATTCTACGGTTTCTTCCATTGTTATTCCGGATATGGGAACCAAAGGGCATACATCTGTGGCTCCCATTCGTGGATGCTCTCCATGATGTTTTGACATGTCGATTAATTCTGCGGCTTTTTTTATCAACAAGAATGCTGCTTCAACCACCTTTTCCGGCTCTCCTGCAAAAGTAATCACTGTGCGGTTTGTAGCCCTGCCCGGATCTACATTCAATAATTTAACTCCTTCAACCTTCGTTACTTCATTTGCAATTGCATCAATTTTTGCCTTGTCTTTACCTTCACTGATGTTTGGTACACATTCCAATATCCTTTTCATAATTTTATTTTTAAGTATTTTGATTTAATTTGATCGCCCGACAAAATAATTAAATTATTTTATCTCCCATACCTGTATCGTACATAACATTTTTTTAAATGCATCAAAAACTCATATTGTGTCATTTTTTGCAACATCGTATCACTCACTCCACAATAATCGATAAAATCATCCATCTCTTCATCCATCAAAAAAAATAAATCCTCATCAATGCATATCTTTAACAATTCCTTAAGTAATTTTCTTCTTCTGTCTTCATTTTGCATTTCTGCCACAGCTCTTTTACTTCGTTCACGTTTGCTCAAAACATAATATAAATACGTAATGGGACTTTCCACTGCAGAAATATTTTCGGGAATATACTCCTTTTTATTGATCCCTAAAGAATCCACTTGTTTATAAATATCCATAATTGTAGGAGACGGGGTTATGACAAATTCTTTTAAGGTTAATTCCAACGGACGCATGGTTATTTCAATAAGATATTCTCTTCTGTATGAGGAATCCTTAAAGCACAATTTAAATTTTTCGTATCCAACCACGGAAATTATGATCGTATCGTTTTTATCTGCAGTAATTTCAAAAGTTCCATCTACATTGCCAAATTTTCCAACGCCGGTAGTTTTATTGATAATCAACATTTGTCCGGGTGAGTTAGTATCTTTTAAAACCACTTTTCCCTTCACAGTTATTTCTTGTGCTAAGGAAACAAATGATAAAAAAACAAATAAACTAAATATGGTCAACGGCCTATACATTCATAATGAAATTCATAGTTTTTCCATGCATTTAAATCAGGTTTATTATCAAACAACGCATAGATTGCCGATCCGCTGCCACTCATCGATGCATACAGGGCACCGGCATTATATAATTTTTCTTTAATCTCTTTTAATTGTGGATATTTAGAAAAAGCGTAATCTTCAAAAACATTAAAAATTGTATCTTTCCATTTATCAACCGGCAAACGCACCGCTTCCACTAAAGATACTTCAGGTTTGCCGATACCGATATGTTTGAATGCCTCGGCTGTTGGTATATTCACTTTGGGTTTTATGACAATCAAATGAAAACCGGTCAAATTCAAATTGTATGGTTTTAAATACTCTCCCCTGCCATATGCCAAAGATGGTCTGTTTTCTATAAAAAATGGACAATCACTGCCTAATTGTAAAGCTAATTCCCGTAGTTCATCATTTGTCCTCTTTAAATTTAACATTTCATTGACGGCTCTCAAGAAAAAAGCGGCATCTGACGAACCACCTCCCAATCCGGCTTGAGAAGGAATGTTTTTATATAAAGCGATTTTCAATTTGAATGGCAAATATTGAGCAATCAATTTGTATGCTTTTACAACAATGTTTGTTCCGGCACCTTCAGGAACTTTTCCGTAGCAAAAAAAACGATTTTGTTTTGATGGCAATATCTCCAAAACATCTCTCCATCCGATAGGATAGAAAAAGGTTTCCAAATCATGAAAGCCGTCACTTCGTTTGCCGGTAATATACAATCCTATATTAATTTTGGCATTGGGAAAAACTATCACGCTTCTATTCCTTTAAATTTTTGTGTAAAATTACCATAAACCCAAATATCTCTTAAAAAAACAATGTCTAAGAAAAAATATTCTTTTTTTATTTATTTGATGTTTTGTTTCTCAATAAAATAAAAATTTTATTTTTACGCAATAAAAATTCTTTTGTGGTCAGGCAGTGTTCATTGATTTTTGTTTTGTTAATATTGTTGTTTGCCTCTTGCAAACAAGATACTCCCGTCTATAATCAAGGGATTGTTTATTATGAAGTGACTTATCCCAAATTACCTCCCGACCATTTTATGATGAGTTTTTTGCCAAAAGAAATGATTTTAAAATTTAAAGATGGGAAATATATTAGTGAATTGACAACGGGTATGGGGGTTTTCAAAACAACTTTTATTATCAATAACCAAGAACAGACCTATTACCAAACATTAAAAATTATCAACAAGAAATATTATTCCAAATTAGACAAAAAAGGTGTCAATAAGATGCTGAAAAAATTGCCTGTATACCGGATTGCCCCGACCCAATCTGACTCTGTCACTCACATAGCCACATTTCCTGTAAAGGCCTACCGGGTAACCTGCCCCACCGACACATTTCTTATTTATGCTACGGATTCTATCAAAGTCAACAAACCTTATTGGGCCACACAGTATAAATCAATCAATGGTTTTTTGTTGCAATATCGTTTGGAAAACTATGGAATTACAATGGAATTAAAGGCAAAAAAAATAGAATGGACCGAAGTAGATGATACAGATTTTGTTGTCCCTGCCGATTACAAAGAAATTTCTCAAGATGAAATGGATAAAGAAATGATTGAGATTTTTTCAAACTTTTAAACTTCAGTTTATTTTAACTTTTAATTTTCAATCATTAAATTTTCTCAATTTTTAATTTTAAAAACTTTTGTCTTACCATCTATGTTGACCCGATTTTACCTGAATTTTAATTTTCTTAAACTTTTATGAGAATTTTTGTTCTAAAAATGTTAAAATTTTTCTGTAAATAAAAGTAGTTTTGCACAAAAAAAATTGGCTGCAACCAAACAAAATAATAAAGAAAACTCTAATACCACAAGTAAAGCTGTATTGGTTAAACAAATCACAGGACTGGTCATTATTTTTCTTTCTGTATTTCTTTTTACTTCATTCATTGCCCATTTACTATACTGGAAAGAAGACCAGGATGTAATTTATTTCCCACTCAACGACTTTTTATTTAATCATGAAGTAACCGTTTCCAATTGGATGGGAAAACTCGGGGCTCTTGCCGGATATGTATTCTTTTACCGTTTATGGGGACTGGCTTCATTTATTTTCAGCTTTATGATTTTTATCACAGGCATTCAAATTTTTTTCAATTTTACATTGAGATATTTAAAAAGGATTTATCTACATTCGGTCATAAACCTTACACTAATCCCTGTTTTTTTGGCTCTTGTATTACCCGACACTTGGGTAAATACGGCAGGTTATTTCGGTTTCTTTATCAAAGAATGGTTGGTTTCTGTTGTGGGTTATCCCGGTAGTATATTAATTCTTGTTTTGCTCTATCTATCTTATGTTTCATTAATGTTTAACATCGATTTGCGTGAAAAAATTCAATCGATTTTTGAAAAAATTAAAAACTTGTTTGCATCAAAGAACCCTCAAGAATCAAGAAATGAAAATATTGAAAATATCTCTGAAAACACTCCTAAAGAACAAAAAACTTCTCCCGTCCCTCCAACTGTTACTCCCGATCAAATTACTAAAGATACAGAAAATATAACTTTAGACAATTCTGATAAAGGAAACGATATAAAGAACAAGGAAAGTGAAGTTATTGCCACCAATCAAAATCCTCCTCCTAATATTCCTGAAATTATAAGCAACGAAGACGGAATAGCTTTTGAGCTTGAGACAACCGCAGAAAAAGAACAAACTCTTTCTGAAGAAGAAATTTATAAAAAAATTCTTGAAGAATCAGGCGAATATGATCCTACGCTGGATCTGCCTCATTATAAATTTCCCACGCTGGATTTGTTGGAAAACTATTCAACAGGCAATAGTCAGATTGATCGTGAAGAACTGGAAACCAATAAAAAAAGAATTGTTTCCACGCTTGAAAATTATAACATACAAATACAAAGCATAAAAGCCACCATTGGCCCCACGGTTACATTATATGAAATAGTTCCTGCTCCGGGTATACGTATCTCCAAAATCAAAAATCTTGAAAATGACATTGCTTTAAGTCTGGCTGCGCTTGGCATTAGAATTATAGCCCCCATTCCCGGAAAAGGTACAATTGGAATTGAAGTGCCCAATCAAAACCCTCAAATTGTGCCCATGCGTTCGATCATTGCTTCAGATAAGTTTCAAAATTCAGGCATGGAACTACCTCTCGGCCTTGGCAAGACAATTTCCAACGAAACATTTGTTGTTGACCTGGCTAAAATGCCTCACTTGTTGATGGCCGGTGCAACCGGTCAAGGAAAATCAGTTGGTATCAATGCCATTCTTACGTCATTGCTTTATAAAAAGCATCCGTCTCAATTAAAATTTGTTTTGGTCGATCCCAAGAAAGTGGAATTAACCTTGTATTCCAAAATAGAACGGCATTTTCTGGCAAAACTACCTGACGAAGAAGAAGCCATCATCACAGATACAAAAAAAGTGATCAATACACTCAACTCTCTTTGCAGGGAAATGGATATGCGCTACGAATTGTTGAAGGATGCACAGGTCAGAAACATTAAAGAATACAATACAAAATTTATTCAAAGACGCTTGAATCCTGAAAACGGTCATCGTTTTCTGCCTTATATAGTACTTGTAATTGATGAATTTGCCGATCTTATTATGACTGCCGGTAAAGAAATAGAAACCCCCATTGCACGTCTGGCACAACTTGCCAGGGCTATTGGAATTCACCTCATTATTGCCACCCAAAGACCCTCCACCAATATCATCACCGGCATTATCAAAGCAAATTTTCCTGCAAGAATTGCTTTCCGAGTTTCTTCCCAAATCGATTCCAGAACTATACTTGACAGCGGCGGTGCCGAACAATTGATCGGACGAGGCGATATGCTCATATCTTTGGGCAATGACCTTATCCGCCTTCAATGTGCATTTATTGATACTCACGAAGTGGAACGTGTTACTGATTACATTGGTTCACAACGTGGTTACCCAAGTGCGATGTTGTTGCCTGAATGTGAAACAGAATCTTCCGGCGAAAATGGTTTGCAAAACGACGACCTTGATGACCTCTTCGAAGAAGCTGCACGTATCATTGTAGAAACTCAACAAGGATCTACTTCATTGATTCAAAGAAAGTTAAAAATCGGTTATAATCGTGCCGGACGAATTATAGACCAACTCGAAGCCGCAGGCATTGTCGGACCATTTGAAGGGAGCAAGGCAAGAAATGTATTAGTCAAGACCATAGAAGAATTGGAACAACTTTTGATGAGTATAAAAAACCGTAATCAATAAAATTATTTTGTTATGAAAAATTTGTTAGTTCTTATTACACTATTATTGACAATTGGCGGAAATGCACAACAAGATCCAAAGGCAAAAGCCATATTGGAAAAAGTATCGAATGAAAACAAAACTTATCAAACCATCAAAGCCGAATTTACTTATTCCCTCGTGAATAAAGCGGATGGAATAAACGAAACACAAAAAGGGGTCATTCAAATCAAAGGCAATAAGTTTCATTTGGTTTTAGGCGGACAAGAAGTTTTTTCCGACGGAAAAACCATCTATACTGTCATGAAAGAATCTGAAGAAGTGCAAATCAGCAATCCACCTCAACCCAACGAAGAAAATGATATAGTATTATCGCCCAATAATATTTTTACAATCTATGAAAAAGGTTTTAAATATAAATATGGCGGAAAGGAAACTTTGGATGGCGAATCAACCGACCTTATATTGTTATATCCGGAAAATCCTCAAAAAAAGAATTTTCATACCGTAAAACTTTTTATCAACGCCAAAAATCAAATCAAAAAAATTATGATTATGGGCAAAGACGGCTCGGTATTTACCTACAGCATAACGAAATTTGAAGTTAATCCCACGGTCCCCGATTCTTTATTTGTATTTAACAAAAGTAAATATCCAAATTTTGAAATCATTGATTTAAGAGAATAATTGTTATGTTGAAGCTTCAAAAAGAAGATGTCGTAAAAATCTATCAACATCTTCATAATTACATAAATCAAACGCCTATCCTCACTTCCTCAACATTCAACCGGTTAACAGGAAATAATTTATTTTTCAAATGCGAAAATTTTCAAAAAACCGGTTCATTTAAGATCCGTGGGGCCATTCATGCTGTTCAAAAAATTAAAGCTCAAAAGCCCGATTTTTCCACTGCCGTAACACATTCATCGGGAAATTTTGGCCAGGCATTTACTTTTGCATGTGTTCAATCCGGTATAAAACCTTATGTGATTGTGCCTGAAGATTCTCCTCGTCCAAAGGTCGATGCCATGAAAAATTACGGTGCGGAAATTGTTTTTTGCAAACCCGGGATAGAACACAGGGAAGAAACTCTAAGAATGTTCTTAGAACAACATCCTCATGTTGAAGTTTTTCATCCTTATAACCAAGAAGAAGTCATAGAAGGCCATACTTCCATCATATATGAATTAAATCAACAATTACATTTTTCACCCGACTATATTTTAGTTCCAATTGGTGGTGGCGGACTTATTTCGGGTATAGCTTTGGCATCGTCATTATTTTATCCTCAAGCCAAAATCATCGGTATTGAACCCACCAATGCCAATGACGCATTACTATCATTACAAAGGGGTGAAATTGTCAAACTCAAAAACGTAAACACCATTGCCGATGGCTTGAAAACTTCGCTCGGTACGCTTACTTTTCCTATTATTCAACGTTTTGTAGATCAAATATTGACCGTCAGCGATGAAGAAATTTTGCAAAGCACACGTTTCATTGCCGAAAGAATGAAAATAATCGTAGAGCCGTCATCTGCCACCGTATTTGCAGGTTTACTCAAATATGGACAACAATGGAAAAATAAAAATATTGTGCTAATTTTAACCGGTGGAAATATTGATCCGGCTTTTTATGGAAAATGAACAATATCCGGAATTTTCTTCTTTGATAGGTGAAATCATCGATTCGATATCGGAAGGAATCATTATATGTAATAAACAAGGTGATATTGTTTATGCCAACAATGGTTCTTACCGTCTGTTCGGATATGACCATTCAAAAAACGAACTTTTGGGTAAAGCTGTAGATATCCTACTGCCGGAATCCTTGCAAGCCGTTCATCAAAAACACCGCCAACATTACAATCAATCCCCTAAAAACAGGCCTATGGGTATTGGGCTTGATTTGCAAGGCCGCAAAAAAAACGGCGAACTTTTTTATGTCGAAATCAGTTTAACCCATTTTTATAAAAACAATGACCTTTATATTGCCGCATTCATAACAGATATAACATTAAGAATAAAATACCGTCAGGAACTTGAATCTCTCAACAAAGACCTAGAAAAAAAAGTCAACGAAAGAACCCGCCTTATACATAAAGCTCATCATGAACTTAAAAAAAACCAAATGCTATATGAAGCCATTGCCCGCAATTTTCCCAAAGGCACAATCAATGTTTTCGACAGGAATTTTAATTACATATTTGCTGAAGGTCAGGATCTCTATAAATATGGCATCACTACCAAAAACCTCTTTGGTAAAAATTACCTGGATAAAATTCCCAAAAAAATCAAACAAACCATCAAAAATAAGTTAGAACAAGTATTAGAAGGACAATCTTTTTCTTGCGAGATAGAATATGAGAATGATTATTACTTGATACATGCCGTGCCTTTATTTAACGAACACAACGAAATTGAAAATATTTTATTGGTAGAACAAAACATCTCAGACCAAAAAAGAGCTGAACAAGAAATTCAGGCAGCACTGCAGAAGGAAAAAGAACTTAATGAAATGAAAAACCGTTTTGTATCGATGGCATCTCATGAGTTCAGAACTCCATTAAGCACCATTCATTCATCCATAGTTTTAATTGAAAAATATCTTCAAAACAACAAGTTGGAAAATATCCCGAAACACATTCATAAGATCAAAAACTCCATAAGCAATTTGATTTCTATCCTCAACGATTTCTTATCATTCAGCAAATTGGAAGAAGGAAAAATTACAACGAACATTCAACCCGTCAACATCCATCAAACTATCGAACAGTGCATTTCTGCCATTCGTGATTTAACTAAAGCAGGGCAGGTTATAAATATCAATTCCTCGGATCCCGGTGTATCGGTTAATACCGACCCTAACATATTGAACAATATCTTGCTGAATTTAATTTCCAATGCCATAAAATATTCTCCTTCACATACAACCATTGATGTCAATTCTTATACAGAAGGAAACAAAGTCATCATCAGTGTTAAAGACAATGGAATAGGTATACCGGAAAAAGATCAGAAATATATTTTTCAGCGTTTTTTCAGGGCTCATAATGCTTTAAACATTGAAGGGACGGGACTTGGATTAAACATCGTAAAGAAATATGCCGAAATGCTGCAAGCAGAAATTTATTTCGAAAGCAAAGAAGGAATCGGTACGACTTTTTATATTGCCTTGCCTTTAAATAGCAGTGGGAAATAAATTTTAAAAAGATATTTAATTGGCTTATTTTTCAGATCTGAAAACCAGCATAGTGTAGAATATTACTCCGGCAAAATATAAAATGGCAGTAATAGTAAAAATCTCCGCATAATGAAATTGATATTTTCTCAGAATTGAAAAAATCTGAGCACTGAAAAACCACGATCCACTCCATATGGCAGACGTCAGGGCGCTGGTAATTTCCCTGTTTTGTTCTCCTACATAAATCATCACAACCTCCGAAGTCATAGGCGCCGCCATATTCATCAAAGGCTGACGAATGATATATAAAAAAGATGCTAAATATACGGCCCAACTATAACCTTGCAAATATTCGGTCATTGCTAATCCCAGAAGTGCCAAAATAGCAATTGATTGTGTCATGGGAATGGATTTTTTATACCCCCATCTTTCTTTCACATAAGGAACCAAAAAAGCCATTTGGGCAACCAATAAAGAAGCTATGGTCCCCAACACGGCGAAATACTGTGTATCTTTGTGATGAACTTGATAAAAAAACAAACCTATAAAAGGTATAGTCAAACCTGCTCCTACGGCAATAATAATTGTAGGAAACAAAGCAAAGGTAATTTTTTTTAGATCCTTCCAATCAAATCCTTTATCTTTCCGTTGAATTGGCTGATCTATAATTTTAATTTTCTTATTTTGCCCTGATGAATAAAAGATTGTGATTGATGCCAGTAAACTGAAAACAGATAATAGATGCAAAACCCATCTCTCATCTAATTGAAATAGCGGTATGCTCATAAGCACAAATATTATCAAACCGGATGTAATAGATCCCAGGCTATATGTTGCGTAATTTAATGAAATGGCGTTGGTCAAGCGGTGTGAAGGAGTGTTGTTTAAAATAAATGGTAAAATGCTCACTTGAAAAATGGCAAAAATGCATCCCCATAGAAATATGCTTGAATTAATCAATCGGTAATTCAATAAATTGACACTTTCTACCAATACAATTGTAACAATGGGCAATGTGAAAGATGCAAATTTCAGAAATGGCAAGACATTTCTTTTTTTTATGAAAATGCCAAAAGGTATTGATAGCAAAATAACTCCCATAAATCGTTTTGAAATAAAACTCCCGGCCAAACTGTCGTCTATACCTTTTTTGCTCATATAGATCAACAAAATCATCATCAATGCGCTGTTTAATATCTGCAAAAAATATTCAACTGCTATGATTCTGAGTATAAAGCCGGGAATGGTCAAATAATCCTTCAACAATCGTTTCATTGCTTTGTTTTTATGGCCCGGTCTATAATTTTAAGAACCTCCTTGAAGGTATAAGGATAAAGAGGTTGGTAATTACCTTTGTTTTTAAACCATGTAAACTGCCTTTTGGCATAACGCCGGGTGTTTGTTTTGATTTGTTCGATAATTTCTTTCAATGTCTTATTTCCTTCAAAATAATCCCACCATTCTCTATAACCGACAGTATTCAGCGGTTTTAATTTCTTAAAAGGATACAGATTCCTGGCTTCGTTTTCTAATCCTTGTTCAATCATTTGATCCACACGTTCGTTAATTCTTTGATATAATTCTTCTCTTGGAGGATTCAAATAAAAATAATGTGTCTGAAAAGGTCTTCCAGATGCATTTTTACGATAAATATCACTCAATTTCTTTCCGGTTATATGCAAAATTTCAAGATATCGAATCAACCTGTTGGGACTCTTGGTAGGATGTAAATCCCAAAAAACCGGATCCAATTTTTTGATTTCTTCAACCAATGGAGCAATTCCACTTGTTTGATATACCTCCATCCATGAAGATCTAAATGTTTCGTCCGGATCAGGCAAGCCGCTTTCAAGACCTTCACATAAAGCATAAATATACAAGCCGGTTCCTCCACACACCAATGCCACGTCGCTTTCTGAAAAAATTTTTTCCAATGCTGCCAAACCTTCCAATTCAAACATTCCGGCATTATAAGGTTTGTCAAAAATACTTCTGTGATTAACAAACAAATGAGGATATTTTTTCAGGATATCATCAGAGGGTTTGGCTGTGCCAATACTCAGCTCCTTATAAACTTGGCGCGAATCGGCCGAAATAACAGGCACACCGAAATATTCAGAAAGTTCACAGGCCAATTTGGTCTTTCCGGATGCCGTAGGACCTGCTATGACTATCACATGCTTCATCACCGGTAATCATCCGGTTCACCGAAACCATCCTGTAAATCATCTTCATCCAACCCTAAATTATCATTATCCTCCTCATCATTCATTTCTTCCCATTCCTCTAAGTCAAACATTTCATCTTCATCAAAAATTTTATCTTCATCATCCTCGTCAGGCGAACTTTTAGTTTTACTTTTTTTCTTTTTGTTTTCCATTAAATCTTCAGTATCAATTCCTAACAACTCGGCAAGGGAGTCATCATGTTTTGATTTTGGTTTGGGGATTCTCGGATATTGTTTTGGCGCATCTCCGATAGATTTAAACACCATAGGATATTCCTTCCCGGGTTTTATATCTGTCAACCTGAGCAATTCTATAAAAAACACCCATCGTTTTTCGTAATCATACAAATAAATAAATTTTTGATGAGGGTCAAAAATCACCTCTGATAATTGAAACTTTTTCATAATTTTCTTGTCACCTGAAGAATCCTCAGGTCTTAACACAAATTCCTCACCCTTGATCCATCCGTCATTGGCATAAAAAAATGAAGCCTGATGCTTTTGGTCAAAACCAAAAGCCTGCAAAATGGCTTTATGAAATTCTTCCAGGGTGTGTCCCGGCAAAATATCTATTTCACGATAAATTTCGTCTTCGCTGTCCAATGTTACTCTAAATCTTAATGCTTTCATAAATAATTTACTTTTTAAGAAACCTCAAAACTTTCTCATTGTCCACTATTTGATCTGTAAATTTAAATAAATGCTTCTTAAACTCCCTTAGATCTTTTTCAAAGTGTTGTAAATCATGCTCAAGGTTTAATCTTTCTTTGATAATTTGCGATTCTTTGATGTTTTGATTTTGTTGCATGAACTGATTGATATTTTGCATGTGAGCATGAGCTTTTTGCTTGAATAACTGCACTTTTTGAATAAGATGAGAAATTTTCTCTTTTAATGTTTTAAAATCCTCTTTTTGAGATTTTCTAACAATCAAGACAAAAACCTTTTGAAACATTTTGTTGTAAAACTCCAATTCCATTTCAAATAACTCAAACTCCTCCAACCAATCTCCGGTAGTCACAATATTATCATCCCAATCTTGGGATGTAACAAATACCGCGGCTTTACGTTTTTTCTTCATTATTTCTTTGCAATTTTGGGTATAAAAATTTTCCAATGATTAGATTTGCGAAATAATGTAAAAAAAACGAATTATTTTTAAACAAAAGGATAAAAATCATGTTAAAAGCGATTAATATCTGCAAAAGCTACGGTAAATTAACGATTCTCGACAATGTTTCAATTGAAGTGGGAAGTAACAAACTGGTTTGTTTGGTTGGTCCATCCGGTGCAGGAAAAACCACTTTTTTACAAATACTCGGCACTTTAGATAAAGCAGATTCCGGCGAAATTTGGATAGACGGCGAAAGAGTCGATCAATACAGTCAAGAAAAACTGGCTGCCCATCGAAATGTAAAGCTTGGATTTGTTTTTCAATTCCATATGCTTTTACCGGAATTTACGGCATTGGAAAATGTTGCCATTCCGGCGATGATTGGCGGAAAAAGTAAAAAAGAAGCATTAAAAAAATCCCAAGAAATACTCGAATTTATGGGTTTGCAAGACCGTCTTCATCATAAACCATCCGAATTGTCCGGGGGTGAACAACAGAGAACAGCACTTGCCAGAGCTCTCATCAATAACCCTCCTATCATCCTTGCCGACGAACCAACAGGTAATTTGGATGAAGAAAACGCAGGAAAAATACACGAATACTTTGTCAGGTTAAAAAATGAATGGAACAAAACTATTGTCATTGTTACTCACAATCCTCAATTGGCCCATCTTGCCGACGAGGTTATTCATATCAAACATGGCAAGATTTTTTCTTAAGCAGGCAACTTTTCGTCGATTGATTTCGTAAAAAAATAAAAAAACATGATGAAAAAAGTAACCATTATATTAATGTTGTCAATGATATTCGTAAGTTGTGTAGTCAAAGTTAAACCTGCACATCCTGTACCTCCTGGTCAAGCGAAAAAAGCAGCCGGTACCAAATCAGCCAAACCCTTTGCGCCCGGCCAACAAAAGAAAATAAAATAATCTACATCTTTTTCTTATACACAAATTGCTGAATCATCAGATTTTCTTACCATCAATGTAGGGTTTACTTTCCCTCTCTTAATGATTTCAATTCTTGTTCAAGCAATTCAATACGTTTTTGTTGTTCCTGGACAACTTTCACCAAAATTGGAATGAAACCATCATACTCCAAACCTCTGGCCACATTCTCGGGCATACCGGCATTGATCACCAGATTGGGAAACAACTTTTCTATATCATTTGCAATGAATCCAAAACGAAGACGGTCAGGATCGTCTGTTTTTAATGTTTCTTGATTGATATAATATTGCACCGGTTCGATTTTCATGAATTTTTCCAACAACTCGTCAGAAGGCAAAATTTGTATATTGCGTTTATATTTTCTATCCGATCTGGTCAAATAACCTGTCATAAATGTTGAAGCTCCACAAATATCCCATGTAGATATTCCTCCTCCCCACCCATTGGGCCAATCATTATATCTATACGTTCCATCCCCGGCTTCAACAATCACATTTGTAGGTCCATCCTGGGGATTACCATTTCCCACAACACCTGATTGCCTCGAAAGAAAATGAGACATGCGGGGGTTGGTAGATGAATAAATTTTAAAAACAGCTGTTCCGGTTCCTAAAGGTATATCCCTGTTAATCACAAAATTCTCACCCGGTTCAGTACCAATGTACCATCCATTGGTAATGCCTACCTGTATCCCTTGATATGTAGATGAATTGGTGGAGGTGATTCTAATAGTGTAGTACTATTTGATGTCATGAACATGTAAATTGCGTGAGCCGGATTTGTATTACCAATCCCAACAAAACCATTGCTGCAAGTTAACCGCCAATCTTTCAGGCAGATCCACAGATGAATGCTCCGAGCAGCTGAGTTAAATCAGCCACCCGCCGGATAATACCAATTAGGTGCAACCTGCACATAGTAAATAGCTTTTTGATCCCATCCTTGGTATGTTCCAATTAAATGAAAAGTTGTAGCTATGACTAGCCTGACTTAGGTGAAACAGCATACAAACGAGGTAATTCTGAGTACCAGAAGGTCGCGCCATATAGATGAAGATTGGAAAAGACATCCAAAGTTGCTAAGGGATTAGGTGCTACACAATACCTACGTTCCCACTATTGGCAATTCTCATTCTTTCCTGTAAAGTTCCGGACCCATCCGGTGTGGTCCAAAATGCAATTCTACCCGGCATATCGGTAGATGAACCACCTGCAGCATCAGTGCTCATCTCTATTAAGGCAGCCGCAGTAAATCCACTTCCATTATATCCCTCTGCGAATATTCTGCCAAGAACCGTATTTGCCCCACCGGTAGCTGAAGGCGACGATTTGGAACCCTGTGTTCTCCGCAAACGAATATCATTGGTTGAACCGTAAGTTATAAACCTAGCAACATCATTGGCCGATTCTTGATGAACATCCAACTTTCCTCCCGGAGCATTATCGCCAATAGACAATTGACCCGTGTTATGCAATCTCATCCTTTCTATGTTGTTTGTCCTGAAAGCAAGGCCGGTATTATTGATGGTTCCCAAAAAATGTGTGGAAACAGACACCCCGTTATTTCCTGTGGTCAACCAGGCATCCCCCGGAGAACCCCCGCTGAACAATTTTACCCAATTGGGTGCTCCCGGCGTTCCTGCATTGTAGTAATACCCTGCCGGTGTAAGCCCCCCCGTGCCAGTGTTGTAAACCAACAATGATGTGGCTGGAGAAGGAATGGTAGCTGCGTCGGTAGTAGAAGTAAGAGCCACCCTAGGAACCAAAATTCCTTTGTTAGTGAAATCTACATCCAAACCTGCTGATGGATTCGGTGTATTTCCTAACGGATTAATGCCAATGCCTTGAGAAAAAGAATTTATCGTTGCAAAGGTTGATGCAACAATTACAAAAACTTTAAATTTTACCATAATTTTACAGTATCAAAGTCACAACAAATTTATCAAAAAATCATTTTCCATCAATAGAGAAAAATAAAAAGTTTTCTTGTTGAGAATTTTCGTTGTTAATTTTTGTCGAAATTTGAGGCAAAAATTTTTTATTTCATTGCCATGAAAAATAAACCGGTAAAATTTGTGATACATGACTCTGTTGAAGCTCTGGATGAAATAGACAAAAAGTATTTACAACAAACCATGCAATATCTGAATCACGCCTATGCTCCTTATTCTAATTTTTTGGTAGCCGCAGGGGTTTTATTGTCTAATGAAGAGTTTATTCTTGGAACCAACCAGGAGAATATCGCCTATCCTTCGGGCCTCTGTGCTGAAAGAGTGGCACTTTTTTTTTCAAATTCAAAATTTCCGGATGCTTCTATCAAAGCAATGTATTTGGCATCTTCAAAGATAGATTGTCAATCTAATGATTATTTTTCGCCCTGTGGAAGTTGCCGACAAGTTATGATTGAATTTATTCATTTGCATAAAAGTGACTTTCCTCTCTACATTCTTCAATACAACCAAACTGTTATGGAAATACCCCACGCTTCGGATTTGCTGCCATTTTCTTTTTCATTTTAAGTAAGTGCATTTTTTCGTATTATTGAGCATATTTTAAGCAAGAAACCGTTTCAATGCTAATTTTGTTATTTTTGCCCGGCTTATTAAACTTTATCATTCAAAGTTCAAGGATAATGTTATTTTTGCAAAAATTAAAGGATTGCTGAATATGGCTAAAACAAAAAAAGAAAAAACCAACACAAAACAATCGTTAAAGTTTCCCAAAGAAACTTATTTGTTTTGGTATGAAAGCATGTTGACGATGCGGAAGTTGGAAGAAAAAGCCGCACAATATTACATACAACAAAAAATCAGGGGGTTCCTTCACCTTTACAACGGGCAAGAAGCCATTGTGGCGGGATCTGTCACAGCCACACGTCCCACCGACAATATGATTACGGCATACAGGGATCATGCTCATCCTATTGGTCGTGGCATGCACCCAAAATATGTCATGGCCGAATTGTTCGGGAAAATCACCGGATGTTCCAAAGGTAAAGGAGGCAGCATGCACATGTTTGATGTTTCCCGGAATTTTTATGGTGGTCACGGCATTGTGGGAGGACAAATTCCATTAGGTACCGGGCTTGCTTTTGCAGAAAAATACATGGGAACAGACAATGTGACCCTGTGTTATATGGGCGACGGAGCAGTTCGTCAAGGTGCTTTTCATGAATCTCTCAATCTGGCAATGCTTTGGAAATTGCCTGTAATTTATATCATTGAGAATAATCAATATGCCATGGGCACTTCTGTGGCAAGATCATCAAATGTCACAGATTTGTATAAGTTGGGATGTGCCTATGAAATGCCGTCCTTTCCTGTTGACGGGATGAGTTGCGAGGCAGTGCATGATGCTGTTTTCGAAGCAGCCGAAAGAGCAAGAAAAGGCGAAGGCCCCACATTGCTCGAAATGAAAACTTACCGCTACAAAGGACACTCTATGAGCGACCCCAGAAAATACAGAACCAAAGAAGAGGAAGAAAAGTTTATGCAAGAAGACCCAATTTTAAAAGTGATGTCAACCATCCGCAAGCATAAACTTGCCTCAGACAATGAATTGGAAGAAATAGAAAAAAAAGTGGACGCCGTGATAGAAGAGGCCTGTGAGTTTGCCGAGAACTCACCTTTCCCCGAACCGGAAGAAATTTACAATGATGTTTACAAACAAGAAGATTATCCATTTATAAAAGAAAATTTTTGATATTATGGCAGAAGTGGTAACCATGCCTCGTTTGAGCGACACAATGACCGAAGGTGTGATCGCCAAATGGCATAAAAAAGTGGGTGATAAAGTAAAATCCGGTGATCTTTTGGCTGAGATTGAAACCGATAAAGCCACCATGGAATTTGAATCGTTTTACGATGGCGTATTATTGTATATAGGTGTAAAAGAAAACGAACCCGTACCGGTTGATTCATTAATTGCAATAATAGGTAAGGAAGGGGAAAATATCGAGCCCATCATCCAAAAATATAAAAACGCACAAAACCAACCATCTTCAGAGCAGAATCAAGCAGAAAAAGAATTAAAAACATCCGTCCAAGATAAAAAAACATCAAACAACCAACAAACCAATATCTCTATTGACATTTCAAATATACCTGCCAAGGTAGTAACCATGCCACGGTTGAGTGATACAATGACCGAAGGGGTAATTGCCAAATGGCATAAAAAAGTCGGCGATACTGTAAAAGCCGGTGATTTGTTGGCAGAAATTGAAACAGACAAAGCTACCATGGAGTTTGAGGCCTTCGAGTCCGGAAAATTACTCTATATTGGCGTGAAAGAAGGCGAACGTGTTCCCGTTGATGCCGTCATAGCAGTTATAGGAGAAGAAGGTGCCGATGTTGAAAAATTAATCAACTATTATAAACAAAAACAAACTACCGAACAAGCAGATAAAAAGCAGGATTCACCTTTACCCAACCCTCAACAAACTACTTTTGTGCCCGAAATACAAGTCAACGCCCCGGTCAAAGTATCGCAGGATGTTCAAACTTCTTCTTCGTCCACACAAAGCCATCGCATCATTGCCTCTCCTCTTGCCCGCCGTCTGGCAAAAGAAAAAAATATTAACCTGTCGTTGGTAAAAGGCACGGGACCTCACGGCAGAATCGTCAAAAGAGATATAGAAAATTTTACAGGTTACCCTTCCGGGCTCCAAGCCGTAACACAAGAGAAATTCCAGGATATCCCTGTAAATCAAATGCGGAAAACCATTGCGAAACGTTTGTCTGAAAGCAAATTTTCAGCCCCCCACTTTTATTTGACCATGGAAATTAACATGGATGCTATCGTCGATACAAGAAACAAAATCAACGAAATCAGTCCTGTAAAAATTTCTTTTAATGATATTGTCATCATGGCCGTGGCCCGGGCTTTAAGAAAACATCCGAAGGTCAATGCCTCCTGGATGGGAGATTTTATCCGTCGGTATGAACATATCCATATTGGTGTAGCTGTTGCCGTAGAGGATGGTTTATTGGTTCCGGTCATAAAATTTGCCGATACCAAAACACTTTCTCAAATAGCGTCCGAAGTGAAGGTTTTTGTTGAAAAAGCCAAGAATAAACAACTTCAACCTCAGGATTGGCAAGGTAACACATTTACAATTTCAAATTTGGGAATGTATGGAATCGAAGAATTCACTGCCATCATCAATCCCCCTGACGCCTGTATCCTGGCCGTAGGTGCAATCATTGAAAAACCTGTAGTTAAAAACAATCACTTAACCATAGGACATACAATGAAAGTAACTTTGAGCTGCGATCACCGTGTGGTAGACGGAGCTACAGGCGCAGAATTCCTCCGCACTCTTAAGAATCTGTTGGAAAATCCCATTTTGCTATTTGGCGAACACTTAATTTAGAAACCACGCAATAATTCTATTTGATTTTCAATAAACTTTTCATACTTTCCGGGAATAAACTTTCCGTCCTGAAGGTATTTTTCAATATTGTCAAGATATACAAAATAAGGAAGAATATAAACATTCAGATATGTTAAAATGTCGCTCAAATGATTCAATCCCGTCCGATTCCCTCCTTGCCCTGCCGAAACTCCTGTCAAGGCAACTTTTTTATTTTTCCAAAATTCTCTTTGCAAACTGTCAATCATCACTTTTACCACACCTGGAAAACTTCCGTTATATTCAGGCAGCACCCAGATGGTTTTTTCCACCCCGGCAAACTCAGGAATCAAAGAATAATCATAAATTTTTGACCAATCTAATTTTTCCAAAAAATCTTCCAAATGGAAAATCTTACTGTCAACGCCTTTTTTTGACAAAACCGAGAGATAATACTCCCCTACCAATTGAGAAACATTGTCTTCTCTGTTTGTACCTATCAAAATGCCAATCATTTAACAAAATGTTAAAAAGTATGTTTTTATTTCAAAAAGGAATACTTTAATTTTGTGATGCAAAGAAACAAAAAAATCAAAGTTATGAGACAATTTACATATTTTGGCCATTCCTGTTTTATGATAGAAATTGCATCGAAAAAGCTTTTGTTCGATCCTTTTATCACGCCAAACGAATTGGCGAAAAATATTGATATTACTTCTATCCGTCCTGACTATATCTTCATTTCACACGGTCATGAAGACCATATAGCCGATGCCGTGACCATAGCCAAAAATTCCGGAGCAAAATGTATCAGCAACTATGAGATTTTTGTGTGGTTGCAAAAAAATGGCGTGGAAAATGGACATCCCATGAATACCGGAGGTCAGTGGGCATTTGATTTTGGTAAAGTAAAATGCACAGAAGCCGTCCACAGCAGTTCTTTTCCTGATGGCACCTATGCCGGAAATCCTATGGGATTTGTAATCACAAGCAACGATGGAGATTCCTTCTATTATTCGGGAGACACTGCACTCACTCTTAACATGCAACTGACCGGTGAAGAATTTTCACTTTCTTTTGCTGTTTTACCCATCGGAGATAATTTCACTATGGGAATCGAGGATGCCGTGAAAGCAGCCAAACTGCTTAAAGTAAAAAAAGTTATAGGCGTACATTTTGACACGTTCGGTTTTATAAAAATTGACCATCACGCAGCTTTAGAAAAATTTAAAGCGGCCGGACTCGAGTTGTTATTGCCCGAAATCGGAAAATCTTATCAAATTTAATCAAGTCATATGGGAAAAATTATTGCCATAGCCAATCAAAAAGGTGGTGTAGGAAAAACTACCACGGCCATCAACCTGTCAGCATCATTGGCTGTATTGGAAAAAAAAGTATTGTTGATTGATGCAGACCCACAGGCAAACTCCACTTCAGGCATCGGTTTTGATCCCCGCAACATCAAAACCAGTATCTATGATCTGATCATTGGGGAAAAGGAGGCCGATGAAATTGTGTTGGAAACCGAAACACCCAATCTTTTCCTCCTGCCTTCCAATATCAACCTCGTTGGTTCTGAAATCGAGCTCATCAATATGCCCAACAGAGAACTTCTGTTAAAAAAACAATTGCAAAAAATAAAAGACAAGTTCGATTTTATTTTGATTGACTGTGCTCCATCTTTAGGGCTTATAACCGTCAACGCCCTGACGGCTGCCGATTCGGTTATCATTCCAATTCAATGCGAATATTTTGCGTTGGAAGGTTTAGGAAAACTTTTGAATACGATTAAAATTATTCAAAGCCGCCTAAATCCAGATTTAGAAATAGAAGGAATGTTATTGACCATGTACGATATCCGTTTGAGATTAGCCAACCAGGTGGTTGAAGAAGTTAAAACACACTTCCAGGATTTGGTTTTTGATACAATCATCCACAGAAACACCACTTTGGGAGAAGCACCCAGTCATGGCAAAAGTGTGCTTATGCATGACGCCAGCAGTAAAGGGGCCATTAATTATTTAAATCTTGCCAGAGAAATTTTGCAAAAAAATAATTTAACACAAATTCCACAAGACGAAAAAATCATAAATATCGAGAACCATGAGCAACAATAAAAAACCTGCATTGGGAAGGGGATTAAGTGCTTTGCTGGAAAATGCATATAGCCCCGACTTGACCAATTCGCCTGCAATCGAAAACGGATGGATTAAAAATATCCCTATCGATCAAATAGAAACCAATCCTTTTCAACCAAGAAATCAATTTGACGAAGAAGCTCTTGCCGAACTTGCCGCTTCTATCAAAGCCATGGGAATTATACAACCAATTACGGTCAGAAAATTAAATGAAAATAAATACCAATTGATCTCCGGCGAACGCCGATACCGTGCTTCAAAAATAGCCGGTCTCACTGAAATTCCCGCTTATGTGAGAGTAGCCAATGACGAAAACATGCTCGAAATGGCTCTTGTGGAAAATATCCAACGGGAAAACCTCGACGCCATTGAAATAGCCATAAGTTTAAAACGCTTGATGGAAGAATGTTCACTTACGCAAGAAGAATTAAGCGAAAAAATCGGAAAAAAGAGAAGCACAATAGCCAATTTTCTTCGCTTATTGAAACTTCCCCCCGAAATCCAAATGGCGATAAGACGCCGAGCCATCAGCATGGGCCATGCTAGAGCATTAATTAATATTGAAAGTGAAGAAGATCAACTGGAAATTTGTGAAAAAATAATTTCTGAGGGATGGTCTGTCAGACAAGTAGAAGATTGGGTAAAAAATTTAAAAAATAAAAAAACGAAAACCCCAAGTAAAGAAAAAACTCCCAAACCCCTTTCCTTTATTCAAAAAAAGATTTTGAACGAATTGCAACAATATCTTGAAAAACCTATTGAAATAAAAACTTCCGGGAAAAAAGGCAAAGGAAAACTCATCATCTCATTTGAGAGCGAGAGTGAATTGGAACAACTCCTTGAAAAAATAACCCATCATCGATTGTAACCACATGTTGCGTTATATAACAGCAATTTTATCATGCTTTGCTTTTTTTCTTCATTTACCTGCACAATCGGACAAACCGGCCTATAAACCCAAATCCGACACCATAACCGTTCAATCTGCCGATACTGGACACTCTGTGAAAAAAGCTGTAATTTTATCTGCCATAGTTCCCGGAACAGGTCAAATATACAACCGAAAATGGTGGAAAACACCCATCATTTATGCTGCATTAAGCACATCCATTTATTTTGCTCTGGATCAAAACCAAAAGTTTGTACGTTACAAAAACGCTTACATTCAAAGAATCAACGGACAACCGGATGAGTTTTCCGGACAACCCGACAATTGGATACTAACCAATTTGGAAATTGCAAGGCGTAATAGAGACCTTTTATTTATTGCATCAGCCGGAATCTATGTTTTAAACATAGTAGATGCAGCCGTAGATGCTCATTTATTTTATTTTGACGTAAGCGATGATTTGTCCATTCACATCATCCCTTCCGTAAGTTATTCTTTGCCCCATGTTTCAGGCCTTAATTGGCAATGCACTTTTACATTGAATTTTTACAGGAAAAATAAAAAATCATAATAAACAAATTAAAAGTATTTGTACTTTTGCCCACTGAAAAACGTTCTTTAAAGCAAAACGAAAAAAATAATTGCCTACATTTGCAGGCACTGTTTGAAAAACGTTCTTTTTAATAGAGGTGAGGTGGGTGAGTGGCTTAAACCAACAGTTTGCTAAACTGTCGTACGGGAAACCGTACCGGGGGTTCGAATCCCCCCCTCACCGCCACAACTAACTAACAATAATTCATTAACCCTAAAAACTTAAAACTATGTTTGATTTTGAAAAATTGGATGTTTACCAGCTCGTTAAAGACCTTAATGTAAAGGTGTTAAATTATTTGTCATCTTCAGATTTGGATGATTATTTCAAAAACGAGCTTCGCAAATCCACATTAAACATTGTGCTGAATCTGGCCGAAGGAACCGGCAGAAGAACATTCAGCGACAAACGCTATTTTTACACTCGCGCACGTAGTGCCGTGTTTGAAAGTGTGGCACTGTTGGATGTTTTGAAAACTGCCGGCAAAGTCAGCGAAACCGACTACAACGAATTTTATGGTTTGTATGAACAAGCATCGAAAATGTTGTTGGGAATGGTGAAAAGCTTCAGCGGAAAAGGCAGAAGAAAAAGAGAAGACAACGAGGAATCTGAAAATTATCAGGAAGAGGAAAATTATAACACTTATTAACCCCTTGAGGTTGCGGGGTGTAGCGTAGCCCGGTTATCGCGCCTGCTTTGGGAGCAGGAGGTCGCAGGTTCGAATCCTGCCACCCCGACTAATTTTTGTTTTGCAACTTTCTTTGTGATGTAAAAAAATTCTGCCTCCCTATTCATTAGTAATATCCCCAAATCATTTTATTATTCCATAAGTTTTATTAGATTCAAGTAGAATTCTAGATTTTCTTCAAAAAAAACTATATCCAACATACTTTCTGCTATAATCAAAAAAATTTACAAGTCAAAAAAGGATAAACGGAGATTTAATTTTTTTTAAAATTTGGCAACCTCAGCTCTCCTCTGCGATATTCATTAAATTTCTTAGCGAGGTAGCCCATCATTTTTGAAATGTCTTGAATGGCGTTTAAAGTATCTTTAGAGATTTCCTTCTTTTGAAGTTTTAAGATCATAATGCCATAAAGCGCAGTCAGACAAATTTCGGTCTCATGCACAATCTTCCCATCTGATTTTTTATATAACTCGAGAATATAGGGTTGGGCCTTTTCATACAGTTTGATATACACCGAATCTTGCAACAACGCAATCAATGCCTGGTGAAGATGTTGCAATTGTAATTGATATTGCCTAACATCACTTAAATGTCCTTTCTCGGCAATGCCTTCTTTCATCATTTGATCAATGCGTCGATGAAACCATTCTTTTATCTCCCATTTGGTTTCTTCGGATGTTTCAAATTTTTGAATGATGGTTTGATAAATAGTATCCAGGTCGAATAAACATGCCCGTATAAGATCCTCCATTTGCCACATAAAGAGGATATATTCCACAATGTTTTCCCGTTCAAGTTGTTTGGCTATGTTCACGGATTATTCTTTTTATATTCGGCATTTAAGCCCTTTACAATTTCTTTAGTGATATCAATGGTGGAATCTGCATACAACACATTGCTCATAGCCGATTTGGTCAATATCAAGCGATAATTATAGCGTTCCTTGTGACGTTTTAAATAATCTTGAACACGAAACTGCAGGGCTTTTGACAATTCAGCTTCTTCGTTCATCAATTTCGAACCCAATTCTTCTTTAAGTTGCGCCAGGTTTTGCTCTTTCTGCATCAATTCTTCTTGTTTTTTTTGCAATTCAGTAGATGTCAAATAACGAGCATTTTTTTGAAATTCTTCTACTTCACGTTGAAAACTCTTGACTTTTTTGTCAAAATTGGCTTCATATTCCTTGATACGTTTTTCCAATTGTTTTTTTAACTCTTGCACATAAAGGTATTGTTCCATCAAAGTATCACTGTCAATGACGGCGATCGGAAAACTTGACAATGAAATAGCCGTATCTTGTTCGGTATCTAAAGTGGATTGATTTTCTGTAGCCGATGAGTCAACATTGACATTATTAGGTTGTTTTTGTTTCTTTTCTCCGCAAGATATCGTCATTCCAATAATTAAAGTCAATAATATAGATTGTTGTAATTTTTTCATTTCGATTTGTTTTAAAAAGTTATTATTTGATATACAATTTTGCAATCTTCCTTTTTGGCCCGGGACAATAAATTGTATGGCAGTCCATACATTTGTTCACAAAAGAGTTAAATAAATCCTTATCGAATCCCTGTTGTTTCAAAAGCTCTGCCTGATTATTCAAAGATAGGGCAAATGCCACAAACCCCGAGTCAAGCACCGACGGGTCGGTTGGTTTTTTATGATGAAAATTTTTTATTTTTTCGATGAAAGTGGTATCAATTTTTTCATTTCTTTTCCAATTTTCGGCCATATCATACATTTCTCTCATGATTAAGGCCATTTCACTGTCTCCGTTTGGGTTGAAAACTTGTTTTGCAGATTGTTTTTCGACCGGTTTTTCTTGTTGATGGGTACAAGAAAAAAACAACACCAATGAATAAACAGCTAAAGATATAATCATCAAAAATCTCATGGCAGTTTATGGTTTTTTGATCAAGACTCCATGAGCCATCAACTCATAACTTATTTCGGGTTTGATGATATTGTTGATTTCTTCTTGAGATTGTCCTGCATCAGACGCATAATGACGCAACTCCTCAACCGACAATGTATCTGCCTTTAGCCATCCTTCTACCACAGCTTCTCTTCCGGCAGCATCTTTTGGTACGAAAAAAGAATAATCCACAAATCTAACAGTAATATAGGACGTGTCGTTTACTTTAAGATCCATCCAACATCCCTTTTTTTGACAAACTTCATCAATAATCGAAACTATTTTGACGTATACCGAATCTTTTTCTTTAAGTTGTTCAATGGCCCGGTAGGCATCAATGGCCCCTTCTGCACTAATGCTGTCCCCAAAAATTTCGTAGGTAGTATCCACTGTTACAACATTCTCTTCATGTAAATTTTCTTCCTCCTGATTGTTTCCACAACTTGCCATTGTCATGAAAATGGCAATTGATAATAACATTTTTAAATTCTTCATATTATTGAATTTTAATCGAGTTTTTTCAGCTTTTTCAATATTTTTTCTTCTTTTTTATTGAGTTTTTCAATTTTTTGTAAGTTTTTTTCCTTTTTGGCCATCAACTTGGCCTTCTTTTTATCAATTTTACTTTTTTTATCAGCGGCTTTTTGAGCGTCATATTTGCCCTTTGCAGCTTTTACATCAATTTTATCTTGTTTTACGGTATATTCTTTTAACTCCACTTCGATTGCTTTGTAGTCCTGTTCATATTTTGACTTCTTTTCTCGGATTTTTTTCAAATCTTCTTCATACTTCATTCTCTGATCGGCAATTTTTTGTTGTTGTGCTACCTCTTTTTCTCGTTTTTCTTGTTCTTTTTTTTGTTTTTCCAATTCTTTCTGTTGTTGTTGCATTTCTTTTTCGGCCTGTTTTTGCTCTTTCTCTAACTTTTCCTGCTGACGTTCAGCTTCTTTTTTTGCTTTTTCTGCCTCTTCTTTCTGTTTCTCAGCTTCTTTTTCTGCTTTTTCTTCGGCTCTTTGTTGTTCTTGTAATTTTTGTTGTTGTTGATAAATCTCTGATTTTTTGTCGATGTCGAGTTTGACTTTAATTTTATCTTGCTTGATAATATTTACTTGTTTAAAATAAGGCAAATAACCTTCTTTTTGTACTTTCAACCATACATTGTTGTAGTCGTGTTTTGTGGTATCAAGCATAAATATACACTCTCCCTTACTATTGGTATTGGACGCATTGAGCACCATTTGATCATGTTGCAACGCCACCAAAGCATTGGCTACAGCCCCCTCTTGTGATGTCACATAAACTTCTACCTTGTATAATCCTGCAGCAATCTGTGAAAAAAGGTAATCAACCTGAAAAATAAAACACAATAAAGCAAAGAATAAATTCTTCATAAATTTTTTGTGCAAAATAAATGAAATTTGAAAACATACGGAAATTCCCTCACAAATGTTTGTCATCAATATTTACAGTTTCAATCAAATTTAAAATTATGATAAATAAAAACCAACCGGTCAAAGGGGATTAAATCATAAATAGTTTTTCAACCGATGATATAAAACAGAAACTTTATGTTTAATTTTGCAAGCCATGAAAACTCCGGTTTGGAAAATATCTCCTGCACCAGACAGCGAATTTGTAAAAAAATTTTCTGAACAATTAAACAATCTACCTTTACCAATCGCCACTATTTTAATCCAACGCGGTATCGATACGTTTGAAAAAGCAAAAAGGTATTTCCGCCCTAATTTATCCAATTTGTACGACCCGTTTTTGATGAAAGATATGGAGCGGGCTGTAGACCGGTTGGTAGAAGCCATAAAGAACAACGAAAAAATTTTAATTTATGGCGATTATGATGTGGATGGCACTACTGCCGTTACGCTTGTATATGATTTTCTCAAACGGTATTATGCCAATTTGGAATTTTATATTCCCGACCGCTACCTCGAAGGATATGGATTGTCTTACCGCGGCATCGATTATGCCCATGAAAACGATTTTTCATTAATCATTACTTTGGACTGTGGTATAAAAGCGGTAGAAAAGGTGCTTTATGCCATGGACAAAGGCATAGACATCATCATCTGTGACCACCACCAACCCGGCGAACACTTGCCCCCGGCTTATGCCATCTTGAATCCCAAACAAAAAGATTGTGGGTATCCTTTTAAAGAACTTACCGGCTGTGGCGTGGGTTACAAATTTATGCAGGCCTTTGCACAAAGAAATCACATCCATACAGGCGAGTTAAATGAATATATCGACTTGTTGGCCGTTAGTATTGCCGCAGATATCGTGCCTATCGAAGATGAAAATCGTATTTTAACATATTTCGGACTCAAAAAAATCAATGAAAATCCTTTGCCGGGAATAAAAGCCATTTTGAATGTTGCCGGATTTAACCGGAACGAGGTCACCGTTTCGGATATTGTTTTTGTTATTGCTCCAAGAATCAATGCAGCAGGCAGAATAAAAGATGCCCGGAATGCAGTGAATACTCTCCTGGCAAAAAATCCCGATCAGGCAGACCTGCACGCATCCATCATCAACGAGCTTAACATCAATCGCCGGGAATTTGACGAAACAGCTACCAAAGAAGCCATTGCCATTCTGGAAAGCAACGATGCCTATAAATCAAAAAAAACCACTGTAGTATTTAAACAAGATTGGCATAAAGGTGTTGTGGGTATTGTGGCTTCACGTTTGATTGAATATTACTATAGACCTACAGTAGTTTTAACGGCAAGCGACGATAATTTGATTTCAGGGTCTGCCCGGAGTGTTCCCGGGTTCGATCTTTACAATGCCATCGCCCAATGTGGTGATCTACTTGAACAATTCGGCGGACATAAATATGCTGCCGGGCTTACTTTAAAACAAGAAAACCTGGATAAATTCATCGAAAAATTCGAATGGATTGTCAGTCAGACCATTCGCGAAGAACATATGACGCCTTATCTTGAGATCGACACAGAAATTTCACTTGACGATATTACAGGAAAATTTTTGCGAATACTAAAACAAATGGCTCCATTTGGACCGGGCAACATGCGACCGGTATTTCTTGCCCGCAATCTGAGAGCCGGAAAATATGTTTCAATTGTAGGACAAAACCACCTGAAGTTTAATATCCCCAAAAACAAGGATAACCAAACACAATCAATTCCTGCCATTGCCTTTGGTTTTGGAGAATATTACAGACCCATTAGCGAAGGATCCACGTTTGATGCAGTTTTCACTCTTGAAGAAAATCATTTTAACGGCAGAACCACGTATCAAATGAAAATTAAAGATTTACGCATACACTCCTAATGTTTCGTTTTTCCGGAAATGCCTGAAAAATACACCCCCAAAAAGATGATTAACATGCCTGCCAGATGCCTTCCTTCTATAGTTTCTCCGTCTATTATCCCCCACATGATGGCTGTCACCGGAATTAAGTAAGTGACATTTGACGCAAAAATGGCCGAAGTTTCTTTAATCAATCTGTTAAATAACACCAAAGCCATACCGGTCCCTACAAATCCCAGTAATGACAAATATCCCAAACTTTTCAAAGCCGGATATGACAACAAATGATCGCCATCTAAAGAAAAAATCAGATATACCAACGAAGGTAAAGCCATAAAACTCAACGCCGCCTGACTGATTGCAAGAGAAGAAATGGCATATAGTTTATTTCTGATAATATTGACACTAATGGCATAACAAAAGGTAGCCAACAAAACCAACAATCCATAGGCCGAATCAACCGGCAACTTGTTGTAAATTGCAGGATCCCAAAGCAATACAAATGCACCTGCCAAACCGGTCACTACACCGGTTTTTTGATAGATATTGACCGGCGTATGAAAAAACAACGCAGCAACAATCAATGTAAATACCGGAGTAGTGGCATTTAACATGCCGGCCAAAGAACTGTTGATATGCATTTGAGCCGTTGTAAACAATAAGGCCGGGATGCCGTTGCCTATCAAACCGACCAAAAAGCAATAGGTTAATGCTTTTTTTTGTAGGTCTCTGATTTTTGACCATCCCCATGGCAACAGAATCAACGCCGCAAATAACATACGAAATGATGCTACTTGCAATGGAGTAAAAGATTCCAAGCCCTTTTTCATCAAAATAAAGGAACTTCCCCAAATAGCCGCCAGTAAAAGCAAAACCACCCAATGACGTAATGCCATAAAATGATAAATAAAATTTTGCGGCGAATATCAACAATGTATTTGAATAGTTTTTTTTTGGAATTAAAAAAATTTATTCACCTTTTCAAGAAAGTTTGAAAATTGTTAAATTGATTAAAAAATTTTATTGACTAACAAATATTTATGAGATTTGTAAATGCAAAAAAGATTTAATTTTTCCATCATCAATAAAATTTCAAGTTCATAAAAGATAGGTTGCACTTCAATGAAAGAATTTGTTTTGGAAAATATAAATTGTATAATTTTGCTTAATGATGAAGAAAACAAGATTGAAAATTGAAGGGATGAGTTGCCAACATTGTGTCAATTCAGTTAAACGTACGCTCGAATCACTGAATGGAGTGGAACACGTTGATGTTTCATTAGAAAAAAACGAAGCAAACGTTGAATATGACGAACAAAAAACCAACCCGGACATGCTTGTGAAAAGCATAAACGATACAGAAATTTACAAAGCTTATATAATATGATCAGATTATTACCATTTTTCGCATTTATTTTTTTGATTTTTTCATGTAGTGACACTGAAAAAAACAAAAATTTTTCCGGAAAAAGTGAAGAAATCACATTGGCTATTGAAGGGATGGTCTGTGAGTATGGTTGCGCCAAAACTATTGAAAAAGAATTAAAAAAGTCCGAAGGCATTATCGATTGTAAAGTGAATTTTCAACAAAATCAGGCAACATGTAAATTCGACCCGGAACAAACATCAGCCGAAGAAATAGTAAATATTATCAACAATATCAACAACGGGACCTACAAAGCCAAATTAATTGAAAAAAAAACTGATTCCCCCTCTGTAAAAAATTCAAATAAACAATCGGATAATTTAACAGGGCATAAAATTTCACAAACCGAAACCAATTGGCATCATATTATTTCCGGTGTTTTCACATTCATTATTTCAAAAATTTTGAATTAAACAATAAATGAATCTTGTAGTTACAGAAAAATTCACCGGCGAAAAAATACAACAACTTCAACTTAAAGATGAAAAGTCATTTGCAGAGATAAACGATAATATCAGAAAAGCATTTGAGTTTTACAAAAACTCATCATCAGCGGTCAGAAAAAATATACTTTACGGTATTTCACAACTTATAGCTGCTCAAAAACAAGAGATTGCCGATTTGATCAGCCGCGAAAGTGCCAAACCTATGAAATATTCGCTGGGCGAAGTAGATCGTGCCATATACACATTTAAGCTTGCGGCAGAAGAATGCGATAAATTCGACGGTCAACATTTGATGTTGGATGGCTTTTTGCCAAATGTTGAAAAAGAAGCCCTGGTCAGATACTTCCCTTCCGGTGCCGTTTATGGAATAACACCATTTAATTTTCCCTTAAACCTCGTTGCACACAAAGTTGCTCCTGCCATTGCAGTCGGAGCACCGATAGTGATAAAACCCGATTTGCGTACACCGTTATCTGCACTAAAACTACAATCCATTGCTTTGGAAGCCGGTCTCCCTCTCGTTTGTTTTCAGGTTGCATTATGGAAAAATGAAACTGCCGAAAATTTTCTTCAATACGGAGAAATTAAAATACTTAGCTTTACCGGATCTCCTAAAGTAGGATGGCATTTGAAATCCAAATCGGGAAAGAAAAAAGTATTGCTTGAACTCGGTGGAAACGCCGGTGTGATTGTAACACCTTCTTGCACTGTTGATAAAATTGTATCATCTTTGGTCAATGGTATGATTGCATATAGCGGACAGGTTTGTATCCACACCCAAAGAGTGATTGTTCACGAAAGCATTTATGATGAATTGAAAACAAAGTTAATTGAAGCTTACAATGGATTGAAATTTGGCAATCCTACCGACCCACAGACTGATGTCAGTGTAATGATCGACGAAGAAAATGCCAAACGAGTGGAACAATGGGTAAATGAAGCATTGGAAGATGGCGCCGTTTTGCTTACCGGAGGCAAAAGGAATGGTGCTTTTTATGAACCTGCCATTCTTGAGAATGTTAATCCCGATTGTAAGGTTTATTGTGAAGAAGTTTTTGGACCTGTAGCCATTCTACAAAAATATGATGATTTTAAAGAAGCTGTGGATTTCATCAATCAGTCAAAATATGGTTTACAAGCCGGCATTTTTACAGACAACTGGCATGAAGCCATGTATGCATTTGAACATATTGAGTGCGGAGGCATTATCTTAAATGATGTTCCAACCTACAGATCCGACAGAATGCCTTATGGCGGAATGAAAGATTCCGGTTTGGGCCGTGAAGGCATACGATATGCCATGATGGAGTATTGCGAACCCAAAGTGCTTGTTTGGCCCCGAATTTCTTAATGATCAATTCTTAATCGAACTTACGAATGGTTATAAATTCATCTGTCAATCTTTTTTTGATAGTAGCACGAATGATATAAGTATTTTTATCATACAAAAACTCTTCAACGTGTGTCATGTTATCATTTTCAAAGTATTCTATTTTTAGAAGGTTTCCCAAAGCATCGTGGTAATATAACTTTTTCTCTGTCTTGTTTTCTGAAGGATAATAACAGGTTTTAGATTTTATCCATCCATAATTGTCATATTCATAATAAATCACCTCTCTTTGACCTGATGTCACATAGGTAAATTCATGTCTGACCACATAACCGTGGTCATCATATTCTACAATTTCTTCTTTAAAAGGTAAACCGAAGTTATTTTTATATACTCTTTTGACGACTTTGCCATCTTGATAAACATATTCCAATTTCTCTTCGGTCAAAAATGTTTCATTACCAAAGTTAACTTCCAACAAACCGGCTGTCTGATTGGCAATCCGGCTGTATTGAATGGCAATACACTTCCTGTCTTTGTCGTAAACAAATGTTTTTTTGTTAAAACCTTTATCATAGGTATAATATATTGCAATTAAAGTATCCTGGTCATACCCATAAAAATAATGCAAGGTATCCAAACCATTTTCCCAAGATATCAACTTATAAAAATGAGTCAACCTTCCATTCCGGTCGAAAAAATATGATTCAGATTCTCCTTTTGAACGAATGATATCTCCGGATTTTTTATAAAGCACTTTACATGATAATTGAAAGATATTGTTTTGCGCAATAAAACGTTGGTTGAAAAAGGGATATTCTCCAAATACTTCCAAATAAGGATTGAAAATTTGCGAAAAATAAGCCCCCGGTAAAAATATCAAGAAAAACAATATGAACTTTCTCATCTACCGGAAAGTTTTGGTAAACTAGTTTTCGTCACTTTCTTTATTTCTGTTAAGTTTAACAGGCACTTCCGCCTGATAATCCACAGGAAATTTTTTAGAAAACAAAAATCGGCGGGCTTTCACATTCCCTTTTACCCTCAAATTGACTTTTCCTTTCAATAAAGTTTGTATCCCTCCTTGAATAGCTCCGGCAATGAGATTCGTTGCCCCGGCCGATAATTCTACAGGATATGTTTCAATCCGGTTAGCTTTAATTTTCACATTTTTGTCTAACACCACTTTACCTATACGGGTGCTGTTGATATACACGTCAAGATCAGCCTCTGTAACCGTAAAACCATAATTATTCGGATTGTCAATTGATGCCCATAAAGTGATTTTTATGCTCGATTTGCCGACTTCATCAATACCAATTTGCTCGATGTTTTTCAATTCCGGAGCTTCTATTTGGCATCCTGCCAATGATATAAATAAAAAGACAAAAAAGAGACGGGTAATGTTTTTCATAAACAATTATTTAAAATTTTGATAATTGACATAAAATAAAGCAATGGTTTCGATACCGGTAAAATAATTGACCAGCCCGAAATGTTCATTTGGAGAATGTAGGGCATCACTATCCAAACCAAAGCCCATCAACACAATATCCTTGGATAGTTTTTGACTAAACAAACTAACAATAGGAATGCTGCCGCCACCTCTTACAGGATAAGGTTGTCTTCCCATGGTTTGTTCCATACTTTTTGCTGCGGCCTGATATGCTTTTGAGTTCATAGACACAACCACAGGTTCCCCTCCATGATGATAGTTCACCCGAACATCCACCGTGCCGGGAGCCAATTGTTTGATATAATTCGCAAACAAATCGCTTATTTTTTTTGACGATTGGTTTGGAACCAGTCGCATGGAGATTTTGGCAAATGCTTTAGATGGCAATACGGTCTTAGCTCCTTCTCCCGTATATCCGCTCCATATACCGTTTACATCCAGGGTGGGCCTGATAGATATCCATTCGTGCGGCAGGTATCCCTCCTCCCCTTTTAGTTGTTTCACACCGATAGACCTCTTGAATTCTTCAACATCAAATGGAGCGGAAGCATATAAACGTCGTTCTTCTTCATCAATTTCCACCACATCATCATAAAACCCGGGTATAGTGATTTTGCCTTTATCATCTTTCAATTGAGCAATCATTTTACATAAAACTTGAGCAGGATTGTCTACCGCCCCCCCATAAATACCCGAGTGTAAATCGCGGTTTGGTCCGGTCACTTCAACTTCCATATAACTCAATCCCCTTAATCCCACAGTGATGGTTGGTATTCCGGGACCAAGCAGGGCTGTATCGGAGATCAATATACAATCACATTTTAAAAGATCTTTGTGTTGGTCGATAAATTCTTCAAGATGAGCCGATCCCACTTCTTCTTCTCCTTCGATCATAAATTTCACATTACAATTGAGCAAATTTTCACTGTTCAATATTTCAAATGCTTTTACGTGCATGTAAAATTGGCCCTTATCATCAGCCGCGCCTCGTGCAAAAATGGCTCCTCCCGGATGAATATCTGTTTTTTTAATCACCGGGTCAAATGGTGGTGTATCCCATAATTCAATTGGATCAACCGGTTGAACATCATAATGACCATAAACCAGCACCGTGGGTTTGGATGGATCGATGATTTTTTCGGCATATACCACGGGATGGCCTTTTGTAGGCATGATTTCGGCCTTATCTGCACCGGCTTCCAGCAAACGTTCTTTAACGGCTTCTGCACATCTTTTGACATCTTCCACATATTTAGAATCGGCACTGATGGAAGGTATTTTTAATAAATCTATCATTTCGTCGATATACCTTTGACGGTTTTTTTCAATGTTTTGTTTTATTTTTTCTTGCATATCGATATATTTTATTCAGTTAAAATTTTTCCGGTCATTACTTCAGGAATCTCCAAACCCATCAAAGTCAATATGGTAGGCGCCACATCAGCCAATATCCCTTCTTTTAAAGTTTTCACGTCTGCATTGATTATAATTGAAGGAACAGGATTGGTGGTGTGAGCAGTATTTGGGCTACCATCTTCATTGATGGTATATTCGGCATTTCCATGATCTGCTATGATCCAAACGATATACCCTAGATTGACGGCTTCCTTGACAACCTCACCGGCACAAAAGTCAACTGTCTCTATGGCTTTTACTATAGCCGGGAAAACTCCCGTGTGACCAACCATGTCGGGATTGGCAAAATTTAAACATACGAAGTCGGGATGGTGCTTTCGTAAATATTCAATAACGGCGTCTTTAACCTGTAATGCGCTCATTTCGGGCTGTAAATCATAAGTTTTGACTTTTGGAGATGGTATCATGATTCGTTCTTCTCCCTCGAAGACCTTTTCTCTTCCTCCCGAAAAAAAGAATGTCACGTGCGGATATTTTTCAGTTTCGGCTATTCTCAACTGAGTTAAACCGTTTTTGGAAATCGCTTCTCCCAGTGTATCGTGCAAAAGTTCCTTGTCAAAGATTACTTTAACATTTCGGAATGTATCATCATAATTGGTCATAGTAACATAGTAAAGGGGGATCGTCTTCATGTCATATTCCGGAAAATCTTTTTGAGTGAGAGCCATGGTTATTTGACGGCATCTGTCGGTTCTGAAATTAAAACAAATCACTACATCCCCTTCATGAATTCTTCCTACCGGTTTGTCATGACCATCAACCAAAACGACAGGAAGCAAAAATTCATCGGTTATGCCTTTTTCATAAGATTGCTCCAATGTTTGCAAAAAATTCCTTGTATGTTCCCCTTCTCCTTTTATTAACAAATCATAGGCATTTTTAATTCTCTCCCAACGTTTATCACGGTCCATGGCATAATACCGTCCGATCATCGAAACAAGTTTAGCGGGCTTTTTATCTAAATAATTCAACAAATTCTTTATGTGTTTACGACCGGAATGAGGATCACAATCCCTGCCATCTGTAAAAGCATGAATAAAGACATTTTGTATACCTTCCTTTTCAGCCATGTCAATCAAGGCAAACAAATGATTGATATGTGAGTGCACACCGCCGTCCGAAACCAATCCCATCAAATGAACCGATTTGCCTTGTGTCCGTGCATATTCCATGGCTTCCTTTAGAACCCGATTTTTGAAAAATTCGCCGAATGCAATGGCTTTATTTATTTTTACAAGGTCCTGGTATACGATTCTTCCGGCACCTATATTTAAATGTCCTACTTCAGAATTTCCCATTTGACCATCAGGCAGGCCAACATTTTCACCATCTGTAAATAACCGGCTGTTCGGGTAATTATTCAGGCAATAATCATAAAATGGCGTATTGGCTGCGGCAATGGCATCTCCTTTATCTCCTTTGCCAATCCCCCACCCATCCAATATCATCAATAGAACTTTTGACTTTTTCATATCTTTTAAATATTTTGCAAATATCCGAAATGACTTGAACTATTCCTTTAATTTGATTTTTTTTGATTATGTTCCGGCAGTACCTTTACAAAAGTATTTTTCTTACTGTATATTTATCGTTGCTTGTTTCATACTTGGGTATAAAAAATTTCATTTTTAACAATGCTGTAAAACAAAAAATGCCATTAAGATGAAGCATGATATTTCAAATTTCATAGATTTACACAAAAAATAAAATAGATATGAAAATCCTGCAATTGATAAGACATGCAAAATCTGCTCGTGATTTGCCGGTCGATGATTTTTACAGGCCACTGAACCAAAGAGGTATTTATGATGCATTGACCATTGGGCAGTGGTTAAAAGAAAATTCTATCATGGACGGGAAAATATATTGCAGTCCATCATTGCGAACCGTATCTACTGCGTGTATTTTAAGCAGGGTTACCGGATGGAACATGAATGAAATAGTATGGGAAAAACGTATTTACGAGGCCTCCGCTGATGATTTGATTGAAATCATAACCCAGACAGACAACCATCATCAAACGATCACAATAATCGGGCACAATCCCTCTTTGCACGACTTGATTGAACTTCTAATCCATGCAGGTTGGGTTAAATTCCCCACTTGCGCCGTAGCCATCATTTCATTTGAGAATGCCCGGTCATGGATTGATATATTTAAAACACAAGGGGTGCTCATAAAAAAAGTTTTCCCAAAGAACTTATAGTTTGTTTTGTAATAGGAAACAGCATTTTTTTGTTAAATTCAATTTAATTTTATCTTAATTTTTACGGGCATTCACGGAAATATGTCTTGTATTCAGTACATTTGTATTGTAAAACTATCAATTTAAAATGAAAAAGAATCTATATCCCACTATACATAGAGACATTAGCTGGTTGTCTTTTAATGAACGTGTGTTGCAAGAGGCGGGTGACACTTCTGTGCCTTTACTCGAAAGAGTAAAATTTCTGGGCATATATTCAAGCAACCAAGACGAGTTTTTCAGAGTAAGGGTGGCTACACTCAAACGTTTGGCCAATCTGCGTCATCATAAATTTTGGCCGGAACATAACCCCAAAAAGGTCTTAAAAATCATCCGTCAAAGAGTGCTGGATCTTCAAAACCGTTTTGATACAACATTTGAAATTATAAGAAAAGAACTTGAAAAAGAAAAAATTTTCATCATAGATGAAACACAATTAACTCCGGAGCAAGAATCCTGGATCAGAAACTACTTCCGTGCAAACATACGTCCGCATTTGGTGCCTGTCATGATTGATCAAATAAAAAAAATTCCCGACTTAAAAGACAAATCTATTTATCTTGTCACACAAATCATTCTAAAAATGGGAAAACAAAAATTATCGTTAATCGAAATTCCCACCTATGCCGTTCCAAGATTTGTGGTTCTGCCTAATTATCAAGATATCACTCCTGTTATGATCATAGACGACATCATACGTCTGTGCATGGACGAGATTTTCTCTTTTTTCTCTTGTGATAAAATTCATTCATGGTGTATAAAAATTACCAGGGATGCAGAGTTGGATTTAGACAACGATATAAATTCTTCCCTGGTAGAAAAACTTGAAAAAAGTTTGAAAAAAAGAAAAAAAGGACAACCAGTACGTTTAGTTTATGACCGCAATATAAAGGAAGACATTTTATCGTTGTTGATTCAAAAACTCAAACTCTCGGGCGAAGACAATATCATCCCCGGTGGGAAATATCACAATTTTAAAGATTTTATCAATTTTCCGGTCAAAGGATTTGAGCATCTTCTTTATGAACCGATGCCACCTTTGCCCCATCCATTTTTGGAAAATCAAAGATCCATCTTTGAGGTGGTCAAAAAAAAAGATATAATGCTTTTTTATCCCTATCAAAAATTCGATTACATCATTGACTTGCTGCGTGAAGCAGCTATAGATCCGGATGTTGTTTCAATTAAAATAACTCTCTATCGCCTGGCAAAACCTTCAGCCATCATCAATGCCCTAATCAATGCCGCCCGCAATGGCAAGCAAGTGACCGTTTTGGTTGAAATACAAGCAAGATTTGACGAAGAAGCCAATATTGAATGGGCCAATTTGTTACAAGAAGAAGGTGTTAAAGTAATCTTTGGTGTGGAAGGTTTGAAAGTACATTCCAAAATCTTTTTGATAACACGCAAAAATGGAAGAAAAAAAGAACAACTTGTACACATCGGTACCGGCAATTTCAATGAAAATACAGCCAAACTTTACAGTGATATCAGCTTGATTACATGCCGGAAGGGAATTGTCGATGAAATTGAAAAGGTTTTTGAAATGTTTCAATCACCATTCAAGCAAAGAAAATTCAAACATCTTTTGGTTTCCCCTCTGTTTATGAGACAACAACTCATCGAAAAAATAAAACACCAGATCAAACTTACCAAAAAAGGACACAGTGCCTACATCGGCATAAAAGTAAACAACCTCTCAGACGAAGAAATTATTAAATATCTTTATGAAGCAAGTCAAGCAGGAGTAGAAATACAACTGATTGTCAGAAGTATATGTTCGTTAATTCCGCAAAAAAAGAATTTAAGCGAAAACATCCAAGCAAAAAGTATAGTAGATCGTTTTTTGGAACACACCAGAATTTATATCTTCGGTGCACAGGATCAGGAAATTTATATATCATCTGCCGACTTGATGTTACGTAATCTTGATTACAGAATAGAAGTTGCCACCCCTGTTTACGACAAAAAATTAAGAGAACTTTTGCTGAAGTTTTTTGAAATTCAATGGCAAGACAACCAAAAAGCCCGGATCATCGATGAGAAATTCACAAACACCATTTTAAAACATGATCAATCCCCTATTCGTTCTCAATACTACCTTTATGAATTTTTTAATAATTTCTTGCATAACAACAGAACTTTAAAAAACTTATCATTGCAAAAAAATTAACCCTTGAAAATTGCTGCTATAGATATCGGATCCAATGCTTTAAGATTGTTGATTTCGCATGTACATCATGTCAACGGTCGTCCTGTTTTCAAAAAAGCGACCTTGATACGTTTGCCGGTACGTTTGGGAGAAGATGTTTTCCTTACCGGAAAAATTTCAAAACACAAAGCCAAACTTTTAGAAAAATCCATAATGGCATATAAAGAAATCATGGATGTTTATGAAGTAAAGCATTTTAGGGCATGTGCAACATCTGCCATGAGAGAAGCAGAAAATAAGGAAGAAATCATCGAAAAAATTTTAAAAAAAACCGGAATTCAAATTGAAGTTCTGTCGGGGATTGAAGAAGCTCGTGCAATTTTTGCCAACCAATGGAAAGAAACTCTTGAACCTAATAAGGTCTATTTATATGTGGATGTGGGAGGTGGCAGCACCGAACTCACACTTTTTGCCAATCATCAAGCTATCGCATCAGAATCATTTAAAATCGGAACCATTCGTTTGCTTTACGACCATGTGCTCAAAAACGAATGGATGCGCATGAAACAATGGTTGCACCAAAACACTAAAGAATTAAAAAACATCACGGCCATCGGTTCGGGTGGCAACATCAACAAACTATACAAATTGGCAGAAATAAAGTCCTCTAAGCCCATCTCATTTGACAAACTTAAGGATTTGGAAAAATTTCTGACCAAATACACCTACGAAGACAGGATAAAAATACTTGGCCTCAACCCCGACAGAGCTGATGTGATTATTCCTGCCTGTAAAATTTACCTTACTGTAATGAAATGGGCCGGTTGCAAAAAAATGATTGTCCCTCAAATTGGACTGTCAGACGGATTGATACGCTTACAATATCAGGCCATATTGAATGAAAGTTAAAAGTATTTTTTACTATATTCTATTAGAAAACAAATCATAATTTTTAAATTTTTTCTGATTTTAGTTATTTTTTATTATTTTTGCAGGCCAAAATGCGTATGCACCGGGATACGCACAATGTTTAACCCCTCTTGCTTCCGGTCGGGCAAGATACAAAAGAACAAAAACAAATTATGTCAGAAATTTTGAAAAACGTAGAACCTATTCAAGATTTTGATTGGGAACACCTCGGTAAGTATGATGTAGATTACACAGAAGCCGAAAAAAAAGAACTTGAAAAAAAGTTTAATCAAACATTAAAAACTTTCGAAGAGAAAGAAATTGTTGAGGGTACCGTTGTAGGTATTACCCCTAAAGAAGTTATTGTAAACATTGGTTACAAATCCGAAGGAGTTATTCCGGCCAATGAATTCCGTTACAATCCCGATTTAAAGATTGGAGACAAAGTAGAAGTTTTTATTGATGCTTTAGAAGACAAAAACGGCCAATTGGTGCTATCTCACAAAAAAGCCCGTGCAATGAAGGCATGGGAACGCATCAACGAAGCACATGATAACGACGAGATTATTAAAGGATATGTTAAGTGCAGAACAAAAGGTGGCTTGATTGTAGATGTTTTTGGTATAGAAGCATTTTTGCCCGGATCACAAATTGATGTTAAACCCATTAAAGATTATGATGTGTTTGTGGGTAAAGTGATGGATTTCAAAGTGGTGAAAATCAATCCTGAATTTAAAAACGTAGTTGTTTCACACAAAGCCATTATCGAAGCGGAAATCGAAGAACAAAAGAAACAAATCATTTCCCAATTGGAAAAAGGGCAAGTTTTGGAAGGAGAAGTCAAAAACATCACCTCTTATGGTGTATTTATTGATCTTGGTGGTATTGATGGATTGATACACATCACAGATCTTTCATGGGGCAGAATTAACCATCCTGAAGAAGTGGTTCAATTGGGACAAAAACTCAATGTGGTAATTTTGGACTTTGATGACGACAAAAAACGCATTGCACTTGGATTAAAACAATTGCAACCTCATCCCTGGGACAACCTCGATCCTGACCTGAAAGTAGGTGATAAAGTAAAAGGTAAAGTGGTGGTTGTTTATGATTACGGTGCGTTTGTTGAAATTCAGCCGGGAGTTGAAGGATTGGTACATGTATCTGAAATTTCCTGGTCAAATCATTTAAAACCTGCACAAGAATTTTTTAAAGTAGGCGATGAAGTGGAAGCTGTTATTCTTTCTCTTGACCGCAATGAAAGAAAAATGTCTCTCGGTATCAAACAATTGAAACCTGATCCTTGGATTGACATCGACATCAAATATCCTGTGGGATCACGTCACACCGGAAAAGTAACAAATATTTCCGAGTTTGGAGTGTTTGTTGAATTAGAAGAAGGTGTTGACGGCTTGGTGCACATTTCGGATTTAAGTTGGAATAAAAAAATCAAACATCCATCAGAAGTTGTTAAAGTGGGAGAAAACTTAGACGTTGTCATTCTCGGTATAGACAGGGAAAACCGTCGCTTAAGTTTGGGTCACAAGCAAATCGAAGAAAATCCATGGGATGTATTTGAAAGTGTATTTACCGAAGGAAGTGAACATGAAGGCACTGTGATCGAAGTAAATAAAAATGGTGCAGTTGTCTCCTTGCCTTACGGAATGGAAGCATTTTGTCCTAAAAAACACGCTTTCAAAGAAGACGGATCTCTATTGAAAGTCGACGATAAAGTACCTTTCAAAATCTTGGAATATAACAAAAACGCAAAGAAAATTTTAGTTTCTCATGCAGCTACTTACAAAGACCAAGAAGAACAAGAAACGAAAGGTAACAAAGAAAAAAGATCGAAATCAAAATCTAAATCCAATACACCCAAAATTGAAAAAACTACCTTGGGAGATTTGATTGATTTGAACAAATTGAAAGACAAGCTGGAAGGTGATAAAGAATAAAAAAATTTATTTTTAACAATAAAAAACGGGTCAAAATGACCCGTTTTTTTATTTTCATGAGGCAACTTTCTTGCTTTTATTTACGTCTTATAGTTAGAAAGTGTTTTAAGATAAACACCTCTATTAACCTCCACCCTCAAAATCGCCGGGTTTTCTCCTCTTTCCCGGCGATTTTTTTTCACTTTAAAATTACAAATTTCAGTTAAAAAAATTAACTTAATTTAATACTTTTTGTTAAGTTTGCTATGTAAACAAAAACCACTTTTTATGAAAAAGTTTTATATTTTTATATTCTCTGCATTTTTTGGCAATTTTATCTATGCTCAAGGTGAACAATTACCGGAAAATAATTTTCAACCCCAATTTGAAGCAGTTTATCAACAATTTCCGGGAATTCCCAAAGGAATTCTTGAAGCAGTAGCTTTCACCATGACTCGTTTTGATCATTTCGACGGCAGTCAAGCTGAAAGTTGCATCGGATTACCTAAAGTATACACAGTAATGGGCCTAACCGCTGATGGGAAAGGTTATTTTCGTAATAATTTGACTAAAGTTTCCCAACTATCCGGAATTTCGCCACAAGAAATGATAGCCCATCCATATAAAGCCATTTGGGCCTATGCAAAAGCATTCACGGTCATAGCAGGACAAAAAAACATAAGCGGGAAAAATCCGGTATCCTATTTGCCTGTTTTGACGGAGTTGTCTGAATTGCCCAACTCAACCAATATTGACAAATTTGCTTTAGAATCGCATTTGTATCAAATTATGATGTTTTTGAATGATCCTGATGCGCAAATCAAATACAATTTTCCAAAGTACAATTTACCTCTTTCTCAAATTTTTTCGGAAAATTTTGACGTTTTGAGTTCATCACACATCATTATAAGAAACAACCAAATTGTCAATGATCAAGGGCAGGCCTATAAGCCCAAAGGTGGAGCCAATAACAAATCTCCTGATTACCCTCCCGCATTATGGACGCCTGCTGCCTCATGCAATTACAGCTCAAGAAACGGTACAGCCATTTCTGCCATTACCATACATACAGTGCAAGGCACCTATGCCGGCTGCATCTCTTGGTTTCAAAATTGTCAGGCAGGAGTATCGGCTCATTATGTAATAAGATCGAGCGATGGTCAAGTGACTCAGATGGTACTCGAAGCCAATAAAGCATGGCACGTAGGCAGTGAAAACCCCTACACCATAGGTTATGAACATGAAGGATATGTCAACAATCCTTCATGGTATACCACTGCCATGTATCAATCGTCGGCCAATCTCACAAAAGATGTATGCAATAGCGGATATGGCATTAACCGCAAAAGGACTTTCAGAGGACCTGCCACCTCCGGATTAAATACTCTAGGATCTTGCATCAGAATCAAAGGACATCAACACTATCCCAATCAAACACACACAGACCCCGGAATCAATTGGAATTGGAATTATTATTACAAATTAATTAACGATGCCGATGTACCTCAGGTGATCACGGCCAACTCCGGTAATTTTTATGATTCTGGTGGACCCAACGGCAATTACACCGATGATGAAAGAAAATTATATTTGTTTGTAGCTCCTACCGGAAGTACCATCACACTCAATTTTAGCTCATTCAATTTGGAAAACAATTGGGATTTTATGTATATTTATGACGGGAACTCAGTATATGCCAATTTGATTGGAACCTATACCGGCACAAACTCGCCGGGCACGATAACTACAACCGGAAATTCTCTACTGGTAGAATTTACTTCAGATTGCAATACCACATCAACTGGTTGGGCCGCTTCATGGACGTTTAGCAATTCTTCTACCTCCCCCGGAGATACCATTAAACCTACTACGTCCGTTTCTTCGTCCATGTTCCCTTGGATAACCGGTAATTTTACAGTTAACTTTACGGATAACGACAATATTGGTGTTGAAAAAGCATTTTATCAAATAATCGACAATAACGCCGGTGATTGGCGGGCCAATGCTTCTAAAGGTTTCTTTTCAGACAATTTTGACGGGAACACCATTCACTCAGATTGGTCAACTGTTTCCGGCACATGGAACATCAACAACAATTACCTTGTGCAATCCGACGAGAACCTTAGCAATACTAACATTTATGCATACCTGAATCAAAATTTAAGCAACCGTTACCTCTATCATTGGCAAGGAAAAATTGAAGGATCCGGCACCAACCGCCGTGCCGGATTTCATTATTTCTGTGATTCTGCTCAATATCCCAACCGTAAAAACTCTTATTTCGTATGGTTCAGGTTAGATAACGACAAAATACAATTATACAAAGTCGTAAATGATAATTTTGGTTCACCTGTGATTGATATACCTTATAATTTCAATCAGGGACAATGGTATGATTTTAAAGTTATTTACGACCGAATCTTAGGAAAACATTGGATTTATATTAACGATCAATTGGAAGCCACTTGGACAGACGCCTCTCCCATTCAAAACGGAAATTATATTTCTTTCCGTAGCGGAAACAGCATCTACACAGTCAACAATTTGAAAGTTTATAGAAGTCGATATCCACAAGTCAATGTAAGTGTTGGCCCGGGAAATAACAATGATATCCGTTATCAAAGCTCCAACCCAACCACATATGCCGCAAAAGTGAAATCTATTGTGATGGACTCGGCTGCAAACCTTTCAACAATCTATGCTTTGGATCTCTATGTGGATTGGACCCCTCCCACTGATGTATATGTGATAGACGGCACAGGCAGCAACGATATCGACACATCTTATTCCATCAATCAATTGTCTGCAAATTGGAGCAATAGTCAAGACCCGAATTCAGGAATTGCAGGGTATTATTTCTGTGTAGGCACAACCCCCGGCGATACAGACGTAGTAGGTTGGAGTTATATTTGGGCCCAAAACTCTGTTACTGTGAATAACAATAACCTCGTCCCAAATCAATTATATTATTTCACCGTTAAAGCCGAAAATGGCGCCGGATTGTTTTCCAACACCCAAAGTTCAGATGGTCAATTAATTGTCATCAATACGGGAGTGGAATCAAGCAATTTCGGACAGGTGATGGTTTATCCTACTTACTTTGAAAGTAATATAACCGTCAATAACCAAACAGGTCTGTCATTCAATGCCCAATTATTTGACGCACAAGGCAAACTTGTTGATTCTTTTAAAGTTATACCCGGCACCAATCAAATAAATTTTGTTAACCGTCAATTTTCAAATGGATTGTATATTCTACATTTAATACCTTTGTCCGGCGATAAAGCAGATAACATTCAATTTAAACTATTTTATAATGGGAAATAAAGAAACTGAATGGCTGGGAAAACTGAAAGAAAAATATGAACAGACAGGACAGGAGATAAATACATATCTTGAAGGATTATATCACGCAAGACCCATAACTTATTGGGATTATATCGAAACAGAAACGTTGTTGTCTTTACAAAAGCCCCGCACCTATTTTCCGGATGAGCTTGTATTTATTATCTATCATCAAATCACCGAATTATTTTTAAAACTTATTGAACACGAAATAGACCAATTGACAGGAGATGCACAACCCGGATTCGATCAATTCAAAGAAAAATTACCCCGAATAAAAAGATATGCTGAATTGCTTGTTGACTCATTTGACGTAATGAGAGTAGGGATGAGTTTCGAACAATACAATCAATTCCGCACAACTCTTACTCCTGCCAGCGGTTTTCAATCGGTGGCATTTAGAAGAATTGAATTAAAATGTACCCGCATCATCAATCTAATCAATGATGAGGGGAAAAAAAAACTTATCGACCAATCCGGATATAAACGAGCTTTTTGACAACCTTTACTGGTGGGATGCGGGAAGAAACAAAAAAACGGGAAAAAAAACACTCACTTTACAACTTTTTGAGAAAAAATACATAATCGGATTAAAACAATTGGCTCAAGAAATAAAAGGAAAAACACTCGAAGAAAAAATTTTAAACCTGAAAGGACCGGAGGATGATTTAAAGCAAATTTATGAAATGGCCCGGGTGTTTGATTTGAAATATAATGTAGAATGGCCCAAAGCCCACCTTAAAACCGCCGAATATTTTTTGGAAGGTCCACAAGGGACAAAGGCCGCAACCGGTGGAAGTGACTGGAAAAGATATCTCCATCCGAAATATCAAAAAAGAAAGTTTTTTCCTTCATTGTGGAGCAAGGAAGAACTTGATAATTGGGGTGAGTAAAGGTTCCCGGCACATATTTCAAACAATGTATTAATCCCTAAAATTTTTCAAAGCCATTCATACCTTTGATTTGTTTTATACTTTTGCCTTATGAAGGTGACCAAACTTTTTATTCCTATTTCAATATCTTTGACTTTGCTATACTTTGTCATATCCTTGAATTTATTCTCTCAAGAAAAAGTTATCACCGGGGGCATACAAATAAAACCCTTATTTCCTTCAACCTATTTAAATACAGGACCGGTCTCGGGCATCAGCGAAAAAAATATTTTTACCGAAATTAAACCCAATCCCGGTTATAGTTTTGGAATGGTGATCAGAAGAGGGCTCAGTAAAAACTTTTCTATCGAAACAGGGATCTCTTATGTGAGAAGAAATTACAGGTTAACGATAAAAGATCTGGATTCTACGGTGGAGATGCAAAGAAAATATAAATTGATTTCCTACGAAATTCCCATTCAACTTTTGGTATTTATCCGCTTGGGACGACTGGTTTATATGAATGTTTCTACGGGATTGGGTGTAGATTTTTTTCCCACAGATTGGACTACATACGACCGCCTGCACGAACAGTTAATTTTACGTCGCAATTGGGCATTAATATCATTAAATGGCAATTCCGGTTTTGAATACAGAAGCGAAAAAAATGGGTACTATTATTTTGGGTTTTCCTTCCATAGACCTTTTACTCCAATTGCTTATGTAAATGCATTATACAGAGGTGCCCCCACGCGGAATTCTGTTTTTAAAACAATTTTTTATGGTAATTACTTTACAGTTGATTTGCGTTATTTTATAAAAGAATCCAAAAAATGAACCCTCCTACAGATTTTACTGAAATTCCCGTTACTTTCTCAAAGGATTGGTTTAACAGTCCTTTTTACAACCTGTTGTACGCCCACAGAAACGACCTTGAAGCAAAAATTTTTGCTAACTCTTTTAAAAAATATCTCGCCATGCTCCCTTTTGGTCCTTTTCTGGATGCCGGTTGTGGTGAAGGTAGATTCAGTTTTCAATTGGCCAACTTGGGATTGACCGGATTTGGCATTGATATGGCCTGTGATAAAATCGAGACCGCAAAAAAAAATAATCCTTTCACGGATCGTTTGCAATTTGTATGCGGCGATTATATCAATTATCCCTGGCAAATTCAATTTTCTTTGATTTTATCAATGTTTACAGCATTTGGTTATCTCGACGACCAACACAACCAAATAACTTTGGAGCGGTTTTTTGAATTATTGTTGCCTAATGGAATCTTTGTACTGGATTATTTGAATGCGTTTCAGGTAAAACAATCAATTGAAACACATAATGCTATAAATGTTTTTAAGCCCTCTGATTTTGACAATCATTTGATAAAAAAATTAAACATTGAGTTTGAACGTATCTATACCTTCAAAAAAATTTACGGTGATGCCGTGATGAAAAAAATTGTCATCTTTCGAAAAGAAAAAGAAAAACCAACTGTTTTTTATGAAAAAGTGAAATTATATGACCGGGAAGATTTATTGAACAAATTAACCAACAAGGGTTTTAGCATTGAGAATATTTATGGGGATTATGATTTCAAGTCATTTCAAAAAAATTCTCCACGTTTGATAATAATTGCAAAAAAATGAGTATTTGGGAATTGATATTATTATTTATATCCGGCATTGCAGGATTAATTGTTTATATTTTCCCTGTAGATCCAGGGCATCATTCAAAAAATATAAAATACCTTTTGACTTTTAGCGGATCTTATCTGCTTGGTGTATGTATTTTTGATATCTTTCCCGAAATTTACTCCCCTTCATTTTCATCTACCAACGCTTTTTTTCTCGCAGCAGGTTTTTTGATACAAGTTTTGTTGGAAAATGTATCGGGTGGCTTGGAGCACGGGCATCTGCACCATCATGCCGGAATTAGAGAAAAAATGGCTTTTGCTGCTTTGATATTGCATTCTGTGTTGGAGGCCGGCTCGCTTCTCTTTGAAAACAGCAAACAAATATTGGCAGGTATTATCATTCACAATTTGCCGCTTTCTTTTTTCATTACCATTTATTTACGAACCGGTAGTCAGAAATTATATAATGTTGTTTTGCCATTAGTAATTTTTTCTCTTTCGGCACCATTGGCATATCTGGTTTATCAACAATGGTCAATAGAAGGAAGTCTTTATGAAGATTATACCAAAAATATCGCAGCATTGAGTGTGGGTATAATTTTTCACATTTCAACCGTCATTCTTTTTGAGAGCAACAAAGACCATAAAATAGATTTTACAAAATTAGGGTTGTTATTTTTGGGCCTATCTGTTTCTTTCATAGCCAATTTTTTGATTTGATAAAATTTGCCCCATATATACATAAATCCCGTGCTGACCGTTTATTTTTCGGATAATTCACACACATCATTTTTAACATTATTTTCAGAATATTCATTGTTTATAGTTGAATCATGTATTATTTTTGCAAAAACTTAAAAACTAAAAATTATGTCAGTATTAGTAGGTAAAAAAGCGCCTTTATTTACAGCCAAAGCAGTTATCAATGGTGTTGAAATTGTGGATGAATTTTCACTTTCACAGTTTATCGGCAAAAAGTATGTGGTTTTATTCTTTTATCCAAAAGATTTTACTTTTGTTTGCCCCACCGAGCTTCATGCTTTTCAAGAAAAATTAGCTGAATTCGAAAAACGCAACACTCAAGTAATTGCTGTTTCCACCGATACTGAACAATCCCATTGGGGATGGCTTCAAATGCCCAAAGAACAAGGAGGAATCAAAGGTATCACCTATCCGATTGTAGCCGATACAAACAAAACAATTTCTGCCAACTATGATGTTTTGGCCGGAACATGGGATTTTAATGAGGAAGGTGAAATGGTTGCTTACGGCGAACTGGTTGCCTATCGTGGATTGTTTTTAATCGACAAAGAAGGCATCGTAAGACACCAAATCGTCAACGATATGCCTTTGGGCCGCAGTGTGGATGAAGCCCTCCGTATGGTTGACGCATTGCAGTATTTTGAATTGCACGGGGAAGTATGTCCGGCCAATTGGCGTCCCGGTCAAAAAGCATTGAAAGCAGATCATATGGGCATCGCTGAATATCTTTCTCAGAATTAAAAACGAAAAAGTTTAAACACTAAAAAACCCGCTATTTTTCATAGCGGGTTTTTTATTTTCATTTCAAAAAAATTGTCCGGAATATGATTAAATGCATTTTTGTTACTTGCTTAGTTCAGGCGTTTCTACCACATTGCTCTCATGCAATGCTCTATCTACCAATTGAATTTGATATTTATATTTTGAGGCAGTACTAAAAGGATTATAGTAAGGAGCCGCCAATGTAACTGTGATTTCTCCTTCCAAATAATTTTTATTGGTCTGATTGGTTAAGTATGGAATACGGTAATAAAATGGAGGATTCAACTCAATGTATTTCCATTCATTATTCTCCCATTCATAATAATCCAAAAATAAATTGTAATAATAGCGGGAATCTTTATCATAAGGAGGCACGGTGTCATATTCGCGCAATCCTATGTCTGCATCCCCATCGACAAACTTAATCGTGAGATATGCGCTATCGCCTGTTTCAATAAATGATACAAACTCAATGGAAGGTGCCGGCGGTAATTGTTTGTCCTTTTTACAACCAAATAAAAATAAGGCACCTGTCAAAACAAATATTAATTTTATGCCCGTAAAAAATAATCGCATCTTGGACCGCATTGATACTTCAAAGTTAATCGAAAAAATTCAAAAAATACAAAACGAAAGGGATTTTTATCATTTGGCGAGAGAGGTTTTTTTATTTCAATATCAAAATTGCAAGGTCTTCAGGGATTATTGTAAATTGATCGGCTTCCCGTTGCACAAAATAGAAGATGGAATTTTTCCTTATCTCCCCATAAGTTTTTTTAAACATCACAATGTTTACAGCAGTGATACCCCTGTGGAAAAATATTTTATGAGCAGTGGCACAGGTGGCCTACGATCGAAACATCCGATAGCATCTTTAAATTTATACAAACATTCGGCATATCAAAGTTTTAAGCATTTTTATGGCGAACCTCAACAATATGCTTTTCTTGCATTACTTCCCAATTATATCGAACAAGGTGATTCATCGCTTGTTTATATGCTCAATTATTTTATAGAATTGTCGGAGAAAAAAGGCAGCGGGTTTTATTTATATAATCATCAGGATCTTTACAATCAATTACTCTTTAACGAGGAACATAATATAACTTCTATACTATGGGGTGTGAGCTATGCCTTATTGGACTTTGCAGAAAAATACCGTGTGAAATTAACCAACACCATAGTGATGGAGACAGGAGGAATGAAAGGACGCAGAAAAGAAATGGTCAGAGACGAATTGCACAGCATTTTAAAAGAAGCTTTTTCTGTCGATCATATTCATTCGGAATATGGGATGACCGAATTAATGTCTCAGGCCTATTCCAAGAGAGACGGTATTTTTAACACTCCCCCACAAATGAAAATCTCGGTAAGGGATGTCAATGATCCATTTGAAACGCTCCCTGCAGGCAAAACAGGAGTAATTCGCATCATCGATCTATACAACATCTTTTCTTGCAGCTTTATCGAAACGGAAGATACAGGTTATGTCATCAATGATGGCAGCTTTGTGGTAACCGGGCGATTGGATTATGCAGAAATGAGAGGTTGCAACTTATTGATCGAAAAATAACATGATAAATTTACAGGTAGAATTAGTCATTTTAGACCTTTAATGCCGGATATTGTTGGTAGTTTAGTATCGGAACGAAAAACTACACAAAAGTATTTTCATTTGAAGAAATATTGGGGAGATTTGAAAAAGTATTGGGATGAAAAGATATAAAGTAAATTAATTTGGCGGTGCCTGTTCGAAAAAATTCGAACCGATTTCGCCCAAAACCGATAAAACTCGCGGGGTGGGCGGCATTCCCCCCAGACCCCCCTTCCGCCCGCCCCGCGGAAGGCGACCTTTTCGGATTGGACGATTTCAAGTTTTTCTAATCCGCCAAGGGCGGATTGCTCGGCTCTGCCGAGCTTGGCGGCAAATTCTTTTATAAATTTATATTAGAAATATCATTTTTGTAAAGTTTTCTAATAATATCTTCTAAAGGATGAGAGGTATTATTTTGTGCATAAAAATCTGCAATCTGGATTGCGTATTCTGCTTTCCCAGTACCAAACAATTCTTTAAATGCTTTGCTTGTCTTATTTGGATATTTACTCTTTATTTTCTGTATATCTGATATATTTTTTCCAGTAATATTTGCAATATCTTGGTCAGGAAATAAATCTTCGATTTCTCCTTTTGTATTAACTAAAAAATTTTTTGATTTTAAATCATTTATCAGTTGAGGTATGTCGTCGTCTTGATAATTAACCCCGATCTCTCTACATAACTCCTTAAGTTTATTCTGTTTTGATGGATCTAAAACAAAATCTTTATCAACAATTGCACAATATTCAATACCAAAAGCAGAAAGTATCTTTATGTAATTTACGATACTATCAACAGAATCCATCCTAATTATACCGACATTTATCCTGTCAAAATTACAATCCTCACTATCTGGATCTGCGGGATTTTGTTTTGTGATTTTATCTAAATTATTAAAAAGATGCTTTTCTGTTGGTCCCTCTACCAAAATTACTCTATCACTAAAGAACAATTCTGCATTATCCTGATGAATAAATCGTCTAAAATGAACAACATCAAATGAAGGGTCTTGTTTAATTACAGTTTTTCCGTTTTCTTTATCAACCTTAATTATCTCCTTGGGTTCGAAATTAGCAGTAAGTGATAGAGAGTGGGTTGAAATAATAACTTGTGTATTTTGCTCACTAGAAATATTCTTAATAAGGCTTCCTAAATACCTAATTCCATGAGGGTGGATAAAGGCTTCTGGTTCTTCAATGCAAAATAGCCTATTCTTTGTTGATTTATTTTTTAATGCTAGTTCAAGGATGCCAATAATAATAGCACTTTGAGTGCCTGTACCGACATAATCGATATTAAATAATTTACCACCTTCTTTAATAAATATCTCAAGATTTCTTAATAATTCTGAAGGATGGTTCTCCTTTGTTAACTGAAAGGAAATATCATCAACATAAGAAACAATACGCGCGCTTTTTAAAAGTTTCTCTTTCTCGCTCTTAAATATTTCTTGAATTTTCTCATTTAAATTTTGAAGATCAGATTTTATCTCTGCATATTGAGGGGAGTCTTCTAAAACACTTTTCATTAATTGTCCGTATTGAGTCCATTTAGAGGCAGAAAGTTCATTTTTGTAATCTCTTACAGCTGGAACTAACAACATGCGTATTAAAAATTTTCGAATATCTTCTTTTTTTCTATAAACATTGAATCCCCAAAGTTTTATTTCAAAAGTATCTTGAGATTCCTCTGCTTGTTCTTCGTCTTCATCTAGTGGAATATGTTCATAGTTTTTTCGCAACAAAAAAGTTATATCTGCTTCACCATTGGATATTTGTTGAATTTAAAGCACCTTTTTGTTGCTTTGTTAAATTAGGAAGTGTAAACAAAATATTTTTATCATCCTCTGTTATGTCAGAAATAACAACTTTTATTTCGATTGGTAAATTTATATCAAAGTAGTCATCTTCCTCAAATTTTATGTAAGCAGGATTTTTAGCTCCTAAAACTAGGTTTAATGCACTAAAGACATTGCTCTTACCAGCATTGTTTTTCCCGACTAAAGCACAATGAACCGTGGGAAATTTTATTGTTTGTCCTACTGGATCAAAACTTCGGTAATTTTTTATTGTTAATTCTGTAATTCTCATTATTGAAAATATTCGAAATTAATAAATTTCTTAATTCTTCCTTAAACTTTTCATCTTCTCATCAATTTCGTCATATAATTCTAATCCTGCTTCTTCAAATACTTTTAACAAATCTTCATATGTTCTATCTCCGCCGAGCAAATCCCAAAATTCTTCACCAACTAATACTTCCTGTTTTAGATCAAATAAACCTTGCAATGTCCATCTCTCATATGGCTCAGGTTCGTAAGGATTATAAGGAATGGCAACAATTGTCTTTATATTTACATCTTGATTCTTGCTACCCCGCATAGCAATCCAATCTAATAATTGCTTTTTTATACCTGTAAATTCGTTTATATTAGGCTTTGCTGTTTTAAGCTCAAAATAATATTCAATTCCTTCTTTAGTCTCCACAAATAAATCAACCCGTTTTTTAAGTTTCCTTCCTAAATCGCCTTTGGTAGCTACGCTTAAAACTTCTCGTGTTTCTTTTTCCTTGTCGGGTTTTCTTTTTGCTGCCCTCAAATCTCTCATTATCTGATCGATTTTAAGGACAGCTTGACTACTTATGTATCCTTCCAGTTTTCTATACTGATCTATCGCTTGATTTGCGTTAGGTTGAGCTATAATTTTTCCCACATGCTCAAAGATTGATTGCCCTAGCATTGTATTAACGGAGTGAATAAAAGAAAATAAAGCCATTCTATCTTTACCTAACAATCTATAATGGAACGGCATCGAGTTAGTTTCTGGATTGTAACTTGCGAGTTTCTGTCTGATCTTTGTAATCAGATATTGTTTTATTTCGTTTTGTTGTTCTTTTGTTAGCGCCATAAACTTACCTTTTATTTTTTAAATGAAAAATTATCTCTGAATATGGACTTTTATCTCGTTCAGTTCTATTTAAAACTGGTCTCTTAAACCTGTTTACAATTTCGAGGCCAGATTTTTCTGCTATAAGTGGATAAAGATTATATTTATCATTTGCAACCAAAAATATATCAAAATCATCTGCTAAAAACCTCTTACAATTTTTCAAAACTTTTGAAATACCCTCAACATAAGATTTTCTCGCGTCCTCACCCTGTCCTTTATACAAGGGGCCAATTTCTAAGTCGTCTTTTCTCTCAAAACCAAAAAGTTCATAAGCATAAGCGTGTTGCTGGTGATAATCAATTTGCCCAACATAAGGTGGTGAAGTAAAAATTCCCTTAATTTTCTTTTTCTTAAAAATTTCGTAAAGTATTTTATCTCTTTTCTTTATTTCTTGCTCAATATCAACTGTCCTTGAATCAGCAGGAATTACTATCCATCTAGCATTAGTTTTAATTTTTTCGAATTCTTCTAGCCTCTTTAAGGTATCGTTAGCATACCTTGAGAACCAATATTTAATTGAAAATAGCGGTTTGCATATTTTTTTATGTTTCCAGCAGTAATAAGTAGTTAATTGTGGTTCTTTTAATGTGGCTAAATCTGAATGTGTTGTGGCTCGGCAAGATCGAATAGTTCTACTTAGAATAACAGCTAAGATCTTTTTATTTCTTACATCCCCAACCTGTTTAATTAAATTAAAGGCAAAATCAATTTCTTTTCTTACGTTATCTATATACCATTTATCTAAGAAGCTTTTATGAGAATCTTGCCTTAATTTTATATTATACTTCTGGATCAATTCTTCATATTTTCTTAAGAAAATTTGTTCCTTCTCTAAACCATATTTTTCTTCATCAATAATACCTCTATTAACTTTATATTTATAATCCGGACTAGGGAAAAATTTACTATTAAATAGGTAAAGTTCTTGAACGAGCTCTTTTTCAAAGGCTGTGATGTTGTTATTAGTTCTGAATGATAAAATTGCTTTCTCTATTTTTCTTATATCTTCTTTCAAAGATTTTAAATCATAATTCAATAATTTAACTTCTGTAATCATGCAATTGAACCGAGAAATGTCGATCCCTATGGAATGCATATTCAACTCGTTAGCTTGCACAAGAGTAGTGCCAGATCCGGAAAAAGGATCTAAAACAATATCTCCCTCTTTGAAATAAACTTGAGTTTTAAAATCGTCAGTATGACTGTCAAGAAAATATTCAACAAGTTGCGGAATAAATTTTCCTTTGTAGGGATGTAATCGATGAACATGTTTTGTTCTTTCCTTTTCACGCACATGCTCAAATGACAGTGCCCAATTTAAATCATCTCCTAATTTCTTTCTCCAACTAAGCTCTCTTCTTCCGTAATATGACTCGTAATATCTCTTTAAATCATTGATATCAACTTGTGTTACACCATTTCCATTATATTTTCTTACTTTGCCATACTGAATTAAATAGGAAATATTTGACTCAGTTATAGTTCTATTTAAGAATTTACTAGCCCACTCGCTAGCCTCTTTAATCGTTAATAGTTGCTTTGTTTGTGTCATAGTTGTACTCATTTTATTAAATCATCTAATGTTGTATTCAACGCTTTCGCAATCTTTGCCACCACATATACCGAAGGCTTTTTAATAACCCCTGTTTCAATCTTGGTCAAAGTCGTATAAGACACATCCGCTTTGCGGGCAAGTTCGTCTTGAGACAAACCAAAACCAGTTCTTAACTTTTTGATTTTCTTTCCTAATTTATTGCCTTGATTATTTTCCATATTTTGCTATCATAATATTGTTGATATTTTCTTCTTTCATTATTATACTAAAAAATATATTGAAAAAAATATATTGAAAGCAAGCAAATTTTTACAAGTCAAAGATGAGAAAAATTGTACTAACAAATCACTATTGTCCGACAAAAAAATTTTTTTAAAAAAAGTGAGGCAATTTTGCCTCACTTTTTAACTTAGTTTTGTATAAAACAAAACTTAAACACCATGAGCAAAAGTAGTTATTTTTTTGGACAATCTGTTTTCGGACAGCTGATTTCTTTTGTTGATTTCCAAAAAGTCAAATCTATTGCCCGGAAACACAAAGCCGATCATTATGTAAAAAAGTTTGATACTTGCGACCATCTTATCACTATGCTATTTGCCACATTTGCACACTGCAGTTCATTGAGGGAGATTGCTGCATCAATGTTGGGATTAAAGGGAAAAACCCATCATTTTCACTTGAAACACATTCCTTTTAGAAGCACCTTGAGCGATGCAAACAAGCGTAGAAGCCACTTGGTATTTAGAGACATCTATTATGCATTGTTAAAAAAGTATCGTACACTTATTTCGGACAGCCGGAATACCTACGGTTGGGAGAACAAGGTAGAGATTATCGACTCTACCACTATATCACTCTTCAAGGACATATTAAAAAGTGTGGGCAGAAGACCTCAAAACGGCAGACGCAAAGGCGGTATCAAGGTGCATACTCAAATTAACCTGCAAGAGAAGGTGCCCAAGCTTGTGTGGTTTTCATCGGCCAATGTTCATGACAAGCAATCCTTCAAGCATATGCAATTGGAAAAAGATAAAATATTTGTGTTTGACAGAGGGTATAATGATTACAAAGTCTTTGACCGGTTTAACATGCAGGGGATATATTTTGTGACAAGATTAAAGTCCAATGCCGTATATCGTGCGATAGAAGAAAATGAAATTCCTGAGCATACGGATGCCGGGGTGATAAAAGACGAAATGATAAGCATGGATATAAGAGAGAAAGGGGTGCGACAAAAAAGTATTCAATTGCGCCGAATCGCCTATTGGGATGAAGAAAATCAACGTTGCTTTGAATTTATCACCAATCTGATGGAAATGGATGCGGGACATGTGGCTTTGATTTACAAAAAACGATGGCAGATAGAACTATTGTTTAAACAACTGAAGCATAACTTTCCACTGAGGTTTTTTCTCGGAGAGAACGAAAATGCGATTAAAATACAAATATGGTGCATACTCATCGTCAATTTATTGATGACCATCATAAAAAAGTGGTCAAAAGAAGATGGGCATTTTCCAACCTTGTAAGTTTCTGCAGATTACATTTGTTCAACTACAAACATTTAATAAAGTTTCTTGAGAATCCTGAGAAAGATTGGATAAAAGAAAACCAACCACCCAACAGCCAACTTTCACTTAAAATTTGACAAAACATAGAATAAAAAAGGGGAGGGGCTTACATTTCAAATTAAAAAAACAACCTCAATAAAATCAATACTTTCGATAAAGAAAATTACTACTTTTGATTTTTATCGGACAATAGTGATAAAGTAAATTAATTTGGCGGAGAGGGAGGGATTCGAACCCCCGGTGCCCGTGAAGGCACAACGGTTTTCAAGACCGCCGCATTCAACCACTCTGCCACCTCTCCGCTGCAAAAATATAAAATATCCATTATTCATTATTAAAAATTTTAATTTTTTGCAGTTTGCATTACTTTTCCTTGTAATTTTGTTTCATTATGAGACATTTGCGCAGGTATGTTTTTTTATTGATTTTTACTTTTTTGTCTTTGCCTGTTCTCCATGCAAAAGTCAAAGCTTATTTCCAATACCTGACTTTTTACATTCCGGGCGAAACTCCCTATTTGGAAACTTATCTTTCGGTCAACGGCAAGAGCGTGAAATATGTCAAAGATTCCCATGGCCAATTCAAAGCAACGTTGGAAATTGTCTTGATTTTAAAAAACAAAGACCGCATAGTGTCTTTCAACAAATATAATCTGCATTCCCCTGTTTATACCGAAAAAGATTCTGTCAGAAAAGATTTTCTCGATCATCAAAAAATGATTGTACCGGCCAATGGTTTGTATGAGTTGGAATTACAGATTAAAGACAAAAATTCATCAGAACCGGCCGTTTCCATCAATCAAATTTTAGAAGTGAACTACGATACTGATAAAATACATATTTCAGATATATTACCTCTTTCTTCCATCTCTAAAAGCACCGACAAATCGGCCCCTTTGTATAAAAACGGCTATATCATCATGCCTTATTTAAGCAATTATTATGATGAATATGCCGAAGGATTTGCATTTTATGCAGAGATATACAATGCTCGGAAGCTTTTGGGAGAAAACGAAAAATTTTTGGTGAAATATTATATTGCCGATGAGAAAATGAATCCATTGGCCAATTACCACGGATTTTCAAAACAAACCGCCTTGTCGGTAAATGTTATTTTGGGAAATTTTGGCATTAAAGATTTGCCCACGGGCAATTATTATTTCGTCATTGAGGTACGCAATAAAAGCAATGAAAAACTGGCAGAAAAATTTTATTTTTTTATACGGAAAAACAATACCCTCCCAACGTTTGACAATATCAACGAGGATGTAATTTCGGCTTCGTTTGTATCTAAAATTTCCAATCCGGATTCTTTAAAATACTTTATAGCTGCCTTGCAACCCATTGCCAAGGAAGGAGAATATATTATTGCTGTTCAAATTTTGAAAGAAAACGACATGGATAAGATGCGGCGTTATTTTTACGGGTTTTGGTACCAACGCAATCCCGAAAATCCTGAAAAAGCATGGATGGAATACAAAAAACAGCTGGATTATGTTGATAGGGCCTTTTCCACACAAATAAGACGTGGTTACGAAACCGATCGTGGAAGGGTTTATTTACGTTATGGTCCGCCCAACACGATCAGCAACTTTCCTCACGAACCGAGCTCATACCCTTATCAAATATGGCATTATTACAAAATTGATCAATATACCAACCGCAGATTTGTATTTTACAATACGGATCTGTCTTCGGGTGATTATGAATTATTACACTCCGATATGTTTGGCGAAATCAATACACCCAACTGGGAAAAGGTTCTTCAAAAACGCACCGAAACCTTTTATGACCCTTATGACGAAAAAGGCGTAAAACATTATGGAGGCAACTCTGAGGAATTTTTTAAAAATCCCCGTTAAATGACTCCTCCTAAAGTTGCCATAGTTGTGTTAAACTACAACGGGTCGCAATACCTGGAAAAGTTTATTCCCGTTTTGATTAAAAATTCTTCGTCCAATGTTGCTCATATAGAATTTTGGGTGATAGACAATGCCTCAACCGATCTGTCTGTAGATGTCATCAAAAAGTTTCCGGAGATTAATTTGGTAACCCTGGACCAAAACTTGGGATTTGCCGCTGGATATAATGAAGGACTTAAATCCATTACTGCCGATTTTTATGTCCTTATCAATAGCGACGTGGAAGTGACGGAAGATTGGATCGAACCTTTACTGAATGTTTTTTTTAAAAATGAATCTGTTGCAGCTGTGCAACCAAAAATTCTTTCGTACAAAGAAAAAGATTTTTTTGAATATGCCGGTGCTGCCGGAGGATTTATGGATTATTTAGGCTATCCATTTTGTCGAGGAAGAATCTTTGATACAGTAGAAAGAGATCATGGGCAATATGACGACTGCAGTCGTATATTTTGGGCGTCGGGGGCTTGCATCATGTTGAGAAGCAAAATTTTTTGGGAGGCGGGAGGTTTTGACCCTTTATTTTTTGCCCATATGGAAGAAATTGATCTCTGCTGGAGAATTCAACATTTAGGATATGAAATAATGGTTCAACCCAAATCGGTGGTCTATCATGTGGGTGGCGGTACACTTCATTATGCTTCGCCTTTTAAAACCTATCTAAATTTCCGTAATAGCTTGTTTGTTTTAGTTAAAAATCACCCTTCAAGATTTTGGTGGGGCATTATTTTTTTGCGATTGTTGTTGGATATGCCTTCAGCATTCTTTCTAACTTTTAAGGCCGGATTGGGTCATCTGATGGCGGTGTTAAAAGCACATTTTTCTTTTTACAGATATTTTCCGGCCATGATTCATAAAAGAAGGAATGCTAAATTGTCTTCGGCAACAGCACAACAATTACAACCTTTTTCAATCGTTTGGCAATATTTTGTCAAGAGAAAAAGAACCTATTTAGATTTGCTTTCTTCGGATGTTTTCCACACACCCCGCAGTTTTTCCAAGAAATAATCCGGGGGATTGCATGGTTTTCCTGTTTCTCCACTGACAAATACCAAGGTGGTATGAGCAATGTTTAAAAGCTCATTTTTTTCGTTATATGTTTCATATTCAAATTTTATCCGGCTGCTTGGCCATTCTTTCATACGAATCACAATGGTCAACAAGTCGTCGTAAAATGCCGGTTTGATATATTTGATATAAAACTCAAGCACCGGCATAAAAATTCCGTCATCTTCCATTTGTCGGTAAGTGAGTCCAGTAGACCGTAGCATCTCAACCCTTGCCACTTCAAAATATTCTGCATAATTGCCATAATAACAATACCCCATCTTATCGGTTTCGGCATACCGCACTCTCAACTGAATTCTGTGTTCAAACATAGTTTTTTGATTTTATTTATGTAAAAAAAAAGGCCTTTGAAAGGCCTTTTCATGATAATTCAATCTTTTTGATTATTTTTTCTTGTAAGTAAATTTACGTCCATCAATGTCTTGAAGAATCATTTTTTTTGAATTGATTTTCACCACTGTGTAATAAGCATTTTCATGTTCAAAATAAACATCTCCGTTTTCTACAAAGTAGTTTTTATCTACTACATACTTCTGATCATGGCGAATGATGGAATAAGTATTGTTTTCGTTAAAATTAATAGTTTGAATGCCCAGACCAATTTTCTTATTACCGAAAAAACCTTTCTTGCCATTTTCCAATACTACATTTTCCCCGGCATAATATTCTCCTTCCCATTCTCCCACGATTTGAGACCTAATTTCATCATCGGTGTATGACTTGGTACACGAAACAACAAACACCGCCATTAAAAAGAAAAATAACAATTTGTTCATACTTGCTGGTTTTGGTTGTAAAATTAACATATTTTTTCAATCAATGCTGCAAATTAAACACAAAAAAACACTCCCTCATCAAAAAGTTTTCATTTTTGATTGTTAATTTCCTTTATCGTGCTGAAAGTTCCAAATAAAAATACTTTTGTTTTCTTTGCAAAGTTTTAATTATAAAAAATAACCTTTAAGCAGGCAAATGTTGCGAAAAATTACAGGATTGATTGTCGGTCTGTTGCTTTGGACGGTCTCTTCGGCACAAGAATATGCCTTAATTTACGATTCTATAAAAACAAACTTTTATTTTCAGTCGTTTGAAAAATTAAACTCCAACCTTAGAGCCCCTCAAAAATCAAAAGAACGATTGAATCAATGGAAAAATCTACACATCAAAAAAATTGGTAGCTGGGGCGAAGAATATTTTGATCAATCTTTGGATTTTATTTACAAGAATCCTGTAAAATCTATTTATGCATTAAAAAATTTCAACGAGATAGAAAATTTTTTGGTGGCCGAGTTGAAAAAAAGGGGCTTATCCGAAGAATGGGCCTCTCTTGCCATTTCGTTATCTTTAATGAATCCTGAATATACTACCATTCGAGGCACTGCGGGCATCTGGCAATTATATTTTCATCATGCCAGGGCATTCCGCCTGGAATTAAATTCGTTGATAGACGAACGCAGAAATAATCAAAAAGCCACTTTGGCTGCTCTGGATTATATAAAATACCTTCAACAGATTTATGAAAATGAACCGGATAAAATGATATTGGCCTATATCGCTTCACCTCTTGAGGTAAATAAAGCCATAAGGAAAGCAGGTGGAAGTTTTGACATTGACCATTATGGACCTTATTTGCCGTCCTGGCTGAAGGAATTATGGGGACATTATTGGGCTTGGACTTTTATTCTTCAAAGCGAAAAAAAAGAATGGAATAAAATACCTTCCAAACCGGTATATAAAGAAACTGTGGTTTTTAAACCCGACACCATTATGTATTTTGAAGACATTGCCAAAGTACTGAATATGCCTGTTCAGCAGCTTTTTGCCCTTAATCCCGAATATTATGCCGGAATGGTCAATAGACACATGAAAATGAACTTTCCAAAAGAATATTGGCCTGAATTTCAACAATTAAAAGATAGTATCGTTGAGTTACGCAAAATTAAATTACAACAACAACAGAAACCTGAAGAAGAGTCATCAGTCGTAGAACACCATGTTAAAGAACATGTAGTTTATTACAAAGTAAAAAGCGGCGATAACTTAGGAAGGATTGCTGCGTTATACGATGTTTCTGTCAGAGAAATTATGCGTTGGAATAACCTTCGCAGCACAAATATCTACCCGGGACAAAAGTTAAAAATCATTACTTCAAAAAAAGAAAATTATAAAGATGCATCACAATACAAAAAAGAAAAAGACCTTGAAAAAAAATATGATGAGAGTGACAACTCTTCTTCAAATCAAGAAGATTCGGAAGGTTGGATAACATATATCGTACAACCTGGCGACAATTTGTATAACATAGCGAAAAAATTTCCGGGCATTTCGGCTGAAAATATTATGGAAATTAACGGTATAAATGAAAACATATATCCGGGACAGGTTTTGAAAATCAAAAAAATCAAATGAAACCGACACAGACATTTCTTTTTTTCCTGGCTGTGGGTTTATTGCTTTTGCTCACCTCTGTTGTCAAACAAAATTTTGAAAATAATGTTTTATTGGCTACCCTTCAATTTCCTTCGCCAAAAGACATTTTTGCAATACCTGAGGATAACAACCAAAAACTTATCCGCTCAATAGCCAAACTGGATAGCACTTTTAATGAGAAAGAAATTGAAAAAATCGATACGGCAGCCATTAGAAAACGTTTGGATTCATTGCTGACATTGCAAAAGAAAATTCAATTTCCGGGTGGGGACAAATCTTCTCTTTATGGTTTCTTTTCGAAGGCCAAAACAGAAAGAGTGAGAGTGATGCATTACGGTGATTCTCAAATAGAAGGAGAGCGTATCACTGCGCAAATCAGGGATAAAATGCAACGTTTATGGGGCGGTGGAGGCCCCGGATTATTCCCTGTCATTCCTGTTGCTCCAAAATTGTCTGTCATTGTTGAAACGACAGGAGAATGGTACCGAAAAGTAGGTTTTGGCCCCAGAGACACCACCATCAAACACAATCTCTATGGACCATTGATGAGTTATGCCATTTACAATGATAAGGATACGTCTGAGCACAAAATCATCATTAGTCCCAATGCGAAGGCCTATGCCACTGCGAAAAACTTTGACAAGTTTTTGATATACTATGGGCTCATGGAAGGTAAATGCAGCTATACTATCAGTCAAGAAAATCAAATATTGAAATCCGGCGTATTGGAACCGGTCAAATGGGCATACATAGAGGTCTCTGTTAGCAATCAAGCACCTGTCAATGTCACATTCAAAGGCAATTCTCCGATGATTTATGCTCTCAGTTTGGAAAAATGGGGCAAAGGAGTCATCGTCGACAATATTCCTATGCGTGGCGCAAGCGGGACCGACTTCACTAAACAAAACAAATCTTTCTTCCGCTCTACCCTGCAAACATTTCAACCCGGATTATTGATACTGCAATTTGGAGGAAATGTTTTACCATATCTCGACGACGAAAAAGAATGCAAAAACTATGGACGTTGGATTTCGTCACAATTGAAGTATTTGAAAAGTTTATTGCCCGAAACAGCCATACTTTTTATAGGTCCATCTGATATGTCTACCAAAATCAACGGTGAATATCAAACATATCCTTTACTCGAATGTGTGAGGGACGAATTAAAAAAAGCAGCATTGGAAAACGGTTGCATGTTTTGGGATATGTATCTTAACATGGGAGGTTATAATTCCATGATAAATTGGGTGGAGGCCGACCCTCCGCTTGCCGGAAAAGATTATACACATTTCACATTAAGTGGAACCAAAAAAATCTCCGAAATGCTCTGGCAGGCCATCGAAAACGAGTATAAAGAGTTTCAAATGACAAACAAAAACTCTTATCAAAAATTGAATAAGGAATGACAAGATATGTTGTCATATTTCTTCTCTCCTGCTCTATATGGTTGAATGCCCAAAGCGAATTTTATTTTTTTTCGGCCGAAGTGCCCGACAAACTTCCGATCAACAAAGAAGCCATTTCCATTCAATTTCCCGGAGATAGTACAGCATTTATGACTTTTTTTAAAAAAATCAACGAAACGGCATTTATGGGAAAAAACAAGGTTCAAATCATGCACATCGGTGGCTCTCATGTACAGGCGGACTTTTGGACCAACCGTCTGCGTCAGAACTTTTATTCTTTTTTTCCGGGGACCAAACAAACCAGAGGTTATTTCTTTCCTTATAAAATGGCCAAATCAAACAACCCGGTAAGCTACAAAGTTGAATATACGGGTAAATGGAATTATTCAAAATGTACGCTTAGCGATACAAACTATGTTTGGGGATTAGCCGGTTATGAAGTACACACAACCGACACATTCACCCAAATCATCATCACTTTTTCTCCCGATGATTACGAATACTTCACTGGAGTGAGGATTTATTACCGGAAAGACAGCTTATCTTATGAAATTTGTCCTGCAGCCGGCAATCTATTGAGAGAAAACCGTCAACACCGCGATTATGATGAATTTATTTGGAGCGACCCGCAGGATACCATATTTTTGGTAATAACCAAAACAGACACTATTCAAAAGCGTTTCCAATTATTTGGCATCGAGACATTTAACAATTGGCCGGGAATTATAGTTCACAGCATTGGTGTGAATGGTGCGTCCGTGCCTTCTTATTTGAGTTGCAAAAAATTCAAAGACCATTATAATCAAATCAAACCTGATCTTGTGATTTTGTCTATAGGAATTAATGATGCCTATGAAAGAGATTTTTCTCCCGAACGTTATAAGCAAAATTATGACTCGTTGATTGCCTGGCTAAAAGAAAAAAACCCCGATGTACAAATTTTGTTTACAACCAACAACGATAGCTATTACCGACGCAAATACCCAAACACTAACGGAGAATTAGTGGAATTGGCCATGTGGGAATTGGCCCAAAAGTATAATGCCGCTTATTGGGATATGTTCAAAATAATGGGAGGATTGGGAAGTAGTCGTTATTGGCAAAAATTGGGTTATATGCAAGCCGATAAAATTCATTTTACCCGAAAAGGGTATGAATTGTTGGGAGATATGCTTTTTAATGCATTGATGCAACGATATGGAGAATATCTTTACATACATCGTCCATTGGATTGAATGGTTTTTTTCGAGAGAAAACCTGAAAGAGATTCTGGTCTATGACGAATCTTCTCCTTTGATTTTTACCAAGCTATATTTTTGGGTATTTTTCACTATAGTATTGGGCATTTATGCCATTATCTACAAGAAAATTGCGCTACGAAACATTTATTTATTGATTGTCAGTTTGTTTTTTTATTATAAAACAAGCGGATTATTTGTTTCTATTTTAATCTTTTCCACGGTTTCCGATTATTTGTTGGGTAATTTTATTTATCGTTCCCAAACAAAATATATGCGTTTGGCCGGTGTCACATTAAGTATTTGCATCAATCTTTTCACACTCGGATTTTTTAAATATGCCTACTTTTTTACTGATGTATATAACCAAATAACCGGTCAAAGTTTGGGTGTATTCAATTGGTTTGCCTATTGGGCCAATGAAGCAACGGGCACACATTATGCTGTGGACCAAATTTTGCTCCCCGTTGGAATTTCTTTTTATACTTTTCAAACCATCAGTTATACAGTAGATATTTACAGAGGCATCATTAACCCGGTAAAAAATATCCTTGACTTTGGCTTTTACGTAAGCTTCTTTCCTCAGTTGGTAGCTGGCCCTATAGTTCGTGCCTCCGAATTTATTCCTCAAATCTACTCTCCATATCAACTCACAAAAGCTGAGTTTGGATATGCCCATTATATGATTGCCAAAGGTCTGATTAAAAAATTGGTTTTAGGAGATTACATTGCCGTCAATTTTATCGACCGTGTTTTTGATAACCCTACAATGTTCAGCGGATTTGAGAATGTCATGGCTCTTTTTGGCTATTCCTTGCAAGTGTATGCCGACTTTTCGGGATATACAGACATGGCCATTGGGGTTGCATTATTGATGGGTTTCCGGTTACCTCAAAACTTCAATTATCCATATAAAGCCAAAAATGTTGCGGAATTTTGGAAGCGCTGGCATATGTCTCTCTCCGGCTGGCTGAAAGATTATCTCTATATTCCTCTGGGAGGCAACAGGAAAGGCACATTGGGCTCTTTGGCAGGTCTGGCCGTTATTGTATTTTTTTTGTTTTTTCTCTCGACACAAGCATGGATGATAATTTCGCTGGTGGTGGTGTTGATGATTCTTTCTTTTTTTTATTTTTTTAATGAAAATACACGAAAACATGTTGTTACAAACATCAATTTAATGATTACCATGTTGCTCGGAGGGCTATGGCACGGTGCAAGCTGGCAATTTGTCATTTGGGGAGGATTGAACGGTTTGGGATTGGTAGTTTATAAATACTGGAAAAAAATCAGTCCATGGGAAAATAGCTCAAATTCATTGGCTGTAGCATGGAAAATACTTCTTACATTTACTTTCATCACATTTACCCGCGCTTGGTTTAGAGCAGAGGATGGCGAAACCGTACGGCTTATGTTTTATCAAATATCCCATCATTTTCAATGGCATCTGATAACCAAAATAATTAGTGCAAACTGGAAGTTTTTTGCTTTATTTACCCTTGGCATGATGATTCATTGGACATCATACAATTTCAAAAACCGTATCAAAACTCTCTATGAAAATGCATCCTGGTGGCAACATGTTTTATTGTTTTATATTGCTGTGTTGATTGCCTACCAGGCCATTACGGCCGATCTGCAACCATTTATTTATTTTCAGTTTTAATGCTTATGTATTGATTGTTATTTTTTCTATTTTTACAAAATACAGTATTGTAAAATGGAAAAATTTCTTCAAGGGGAGTATTATCGTCTACAATATTATATTTACCATCCTGACCGGAAAAAAACATTGATTTTTTTTCATGGATTTGACCAGGACCACACTGCCGTTGAACCATTAATACCTTATTTGCAAGAAACGAGGATTGTTTCGTTAAATTTATTTGGTCATCAACTAAGTAATATCAAGATTGATTTGAAAGAGAACCATTTAAAAGAAATTTTTAATGATTTATTTGAAAAAGAACAACTGCATGATGCTACACTGATGGCATTTAGCCTGGGCGGCAAATATGCTTTGAAATTGATTGAAGTTGGATTTCCTGTCAAATCTGCTCTGTTGATGGCGCCCGACGGATTAATTAAAAATCCATGGTATAATTTTGCTACTAAATATAACCTTACCCGCAGGTTGTTTAAAAAATTTGTAGAAAATCCGGAATTTTTAAAACCTTATGTTCACTGGCTTAATAAAATGGGCCTGCTGAACCCTAAACTCAAAAAAATTTACGAAACCTATGCTGCCGACCGCGTCTTACGCGAAAAGGTATTCAATGTTTGGATGATTCACCGTTTTATTGAACCTTCTATCTTAACCGTAGCCAACCATATTAAAGAAAAAAAAATAAGAATACATCTTCTTTTTGGTCAAAAAGATGTTGTCATACCTCCGGACACGGGAAAGAAACTCCTAAAACATGCAGCCCCCTATGCCACGGCAGAGGTTCTTCCCTGCGGACACCAAATAATCAGGGAGGAAAATCTTTCTTTAATTGCAGATTACATTCGATCACTCGGTTGACTTCTCGGGGATAAACTCAATTGAGACAGAGTTGATGCAATAACGCAATCCTGTTTCAGTAGGACCATCATCAAACACATGTCCCAAATGTCCCTTACAGCGACTGCAATGGACCTCGGTGCGGGGATAGCCAAGGTCAAAATCAATGGAAGTTTCTATGCTTCCGTGTATAAATTGGTCGAAAGAAGGCCAACCACAAGGTGAGTCAAACTTGGCATCTGAAGTAAACAATAGATTGCCACATGCCGCGCATACATAGGTTCCTTTTTCAAAATGCTTGTAATATTTGCCTGTAAAAGGTGGTTCGGTTCCTTTGAGCCGTAAAACCCTGTATTGTTCAGGACTTAATTTTTTTTTCCAATAATTTTCATCGTATTCCATATAGTCGTTATTTTGTCCACATCCGGCAAAAGAGAGAAATATCATAAAAAGTAATCCGGAAATTTTCTTAAAAAACATTAAACGAAAATTTTGCTTATTTCACGAAAATAATAAAAAAACTAATCTTTGGTCTATAAATTTAATTATTTTAAATTTTATCCGGCAATATAACGGAGGGATGTATTATTTGAAGGGAAACATCAGCAAGACAGGAAAACATACTGAAAACATTCAGAATAAAAGAGAGATGTTATTGAAATAAAAGAGATGGAAAAATACATACAAGATTAGAAATGTAGTGCACAGCAAAAAAATCGTAATTTCTGATTATCAGTTATTTAACAATAGAAAGTATCAAAGTCAAGAAAGAATTTATATGACCTCTCCCCTGCCCCCTCTCCTTTGCAAGGAGAAGGGTGCCCGTATGGTTGGGGAGAGGTAGATACTACCTAATGGGGGCGGGAAATAGATAATTTGGTATATTCGCTGTATGAATTAACGGAGGAGGAGGTGAGGATAATTGAGAGAGAATAATTTAATTTTATTTCAGATTATGTTTGGCAAATTAGTGCAAATAATATTTGTATTTACTTCTCTTTCACCAGTGCTGCTTACATTCTGGTTTAAAGAGTTCAAAAAAAACTATAATTGGTGTGATGGTCTTATTTTCTTGATACTCGCATTACTTTTACTTTTAATTTTATATTTCATTATAAAAATAGCCAATCAAAAATTAGAGAAAATTCCGATAGAAATCGATGAGGTTTCTTCTGCTGATCAAGAAAGCATTATTTTTATTTTTACATATTTACTACCATTACTAGATGTAGATAACTCGATGATATTATTTTTATTTGCATTATTTTCCATTATTGTTTTTACAACTAATCTATATCATTTCAATCCGATGTTAGGTATTCTCGGATACCATCAATATGAAATAAAAATTAATGGAGGGACGAGTTTTATACTAATCACAAAAAAAACATTGGTTAATACCAAACAGATAAAACATGTAGTTCAATTAACCAACTATATTATTTTAGAAAAATAGACAATATGAATATATTATGTAAATTAAATAGTAAAACTGAAAAAAATAATCTAAGACGAATTTCATTATCTGATCATTTACAAAATCAACTCTCAAAATATTTAAGTGAATCTATTAACTTTTTTTATAAAGCAAAACAGATTAAATTTGATGGTGAGTATAAACCCAATGAAAATGAAGTACTGGAAATAAATAACTTCGATTTTCCATTGAAAGATTACGAAAATATTATTAATTTACCATTACTAAAAGAAGAAGAAATATATGACATTAAACACATAATTTTCTTAAACAAAGAATCAATTATTTTTCAAACATTCGACTCAAGAAAAATAATCAAAACAGAAAAACTTTATTTGATATATTCATCAGAAACATTTTCAAAGATAGATAATAAGGGCTTAATTATAGATGCAAAAATTGATGCAATGTTTTTGAAAAATGAAGATAAATTATTATTTACCTCATATCATAACGCATCAAAAATTTTTGATTTGAGTAAATATTTTAGAGAAGCAACAGACAAAGAAATAAATATTTTCAAAAGGCATACAATCTTTAAAGAATGTGATAACATTGACTACAGCATTATAAATTCAAGGTATAGAAAAAAAATTTTTCAAATTATTAAAAATGGTGTCTTAAATAAAGTACAGGATAATTTTAATGAAGTTATTAAATATGCCAGAGAATTGGAATTACCTAATATGTTTGATGAATCAGAATCAAAGATTCTTTTTCCGCAAGAAAAAAAAGATATTGAAAAATTAATCAATTTTTTAAATGATGACTTGTATAAATCACCCATAAGTAAATTTATTTATGAAACAAATTCCAAAAGGAAAATGGAAAACAAGTAGATGTAAAAGAATTTATTCTTTTACATCTTAAAAAACAACACCTAATGGGAGCGGGAGATAGATAGGTTGGTGTATTCGTTGAATTGATGGCTAAAACCTCACCCCCGCCCCCTCTCCTTGTAAAGGAGAGGGGTGCCCGTAAGGGCGGGGTGAGGTAGTAAAACAGGTTAAATGAAAAAATCAGGCTCCTTTGCAAGGAGAGGGGTTTGGGGTGAGGTGGAAAAACCCAATAAATGAAAAAATCTGATATAACAAAATTAGCCGGGCAACTACGAAGAAACTCAACTCCTGACGAAAGGAAGTTGTGGGAAGTTTTGCGGAATAGAAAATTTGAGGGCTTAAAATTTTACCGTCAAAGACCTATCATTTACGGTTATCAAGGTAGATACTTATTTTTTATAGCCGATTTTTATTGTGCTGAAAAATCGTTGGTTATAGAGTTGGATGGTGCAATACATAACTTTACAAAGGAATACGATCAACAGCGCGACCTGATTATTCAATCACTTGGATTAAAGGTTTTGCGTTTTAGAAATGAGGATTTGAAAAACATCCAACAAGTGTTGGAAAAAATAAAAGAATTTATATGACTTCTCCCCTGCCCCTCTCCTTGTAAAGGAGAGGGGTGCCCGTAAGGGCGGGGTGAGGTAGTAAAACAGGTTAAATGAAAAAATCAGGCTCCTTTGCAAGGAGAGGGGTTTAGGGTGAGGTGTTGGTTATAGAGTTGGATGGTGCAATACATAACTTTACAAAGGAATACGATCAACAGCGCGACCTGATTATTCAATCACTTGGATTAAAGGTTTTGCGTTTTAGAAATGAGGATTTGAAAAACATCCAACAAGTGTTGGAAAAAATAAAAGAATTTATATGACTTCTCCCCTGCCCCTCTCCTTGTAAAGGAGAGGGGTGCCCGTAAGGGCGGGGTGAGGTAGTAAAACAGGTTAAATGAAAAAATCAGGCTCCTTTGAAAGGAGAGGAGTTTGGAGTGAGGTAGTAAAACATTTTAAGTTTACACACCTTTTTCATTTTAACGTTTCGGCATCCCAAATGGCTTGAGTAATGTGACGTCCGTTTTTGGTGTAATAAACACCTCCCCACTTATAGTATATTTTTTCATAAACATCAACCTGTGAACCATTGGTCACTATTCTTCTCAAGATAGTACCGTTCTCAAATGGTTTTACCTCCTCAACCACTCCTTGTGGGTATTTTCCGGAAAGTTCGCTTGTTTTGGGTTTGGGCTCGCCGCGATAATAGTCCATTTTATAGTTTTTGATTTTTGCATAAGACAATTCGGCAAGATTGTGCTGAAATTCTTCATATTCACGGGTTTTTCTTTCGATTTCTTTCAATTTCAATTCGTATTCTTTATCTTTTTTGGCTTTATACTTTTCCATTTGCTCGGCAATTTCTTTTATGTCCTGATAATATTTTTCGCGACGCTGATTATGTTTGTTTACATAATTTTCGTGTGTTTTAGCCAGCATTTCTTCATATTTCTGCAAGTTAGAAACATTTCTGTACATAAACATTTCGGCTCTCTCTTGACGGGCGGTCTCCCATCCTTTCATTTTATCTTGTAAATCGCGATAAGCCAATTGTTGTTTCCGACTGTAGTATTCATCTCTTTCTTGCTGCATCCTGATCAAAGCCTGTTCAAACAATTGTTGGTTTTGCACATTCTTTTGATGCAGTTGATTTCCTTTAGATGCCCTGATGGCAATGTTTTCTTCCAGTTGACGAATTTGTCGACGGTTACGTTCAATGTTTGTTTCTTGATTCTGTTGATATTGTTGAAGAGTGGCCTGCCATTCCTCAATCTTTTTCTGTGTTTGTTGCCATTTGACAATATCGTTTGCCCGTTTTTGCCGGTCGAGTTCTTCTAAATGCTGCTGAAATTGTTGAATATTTTCAAGATTTTGAAGCCGCTTTTCTTCAGAAGCCGCCAATAATTTGGCGTGTTGTTCATCCAATTCCTGTATCATTTGTTCGTATTGCTGCAATTTTTCAATATATTTTTCATTCCCTCTTTTCATCATCTCTTGTTGATATTGTTCCAAATCTTTCAATCTTTCTTGATTGGCCAACCGTATTTGGTCGGCATTTTGGGCCCATTGTTGTTGTTTTTCTCCATAGATTTTTATTTCTTGATAAAATTCCCCGGTATTGATGTTGATATTCTTTTTCTTTTTTACGGGCAAACTCTTCAAAATTCTTCTCCAACTCTTGTTGTTGGCGGTATTTAGCTTGTATATTTTCTTCTTCCTTTTGTCTGAGGTGTTGATCTAAATTCGCGAGATATTGTTCAAATTCTTGCATTTTTTTGAAATTATCCTGATGGATTTGGTTGAGACGTTTGTTTCTTTCTTCGATTGATTTTTCCATTTGTTGAATCAAGTAGTAGTTTTCATCAATCTTGTTATTGGCTTTCTGTGCGCGTTCTTCATATTGTTTGTACAAGTTTTCTATTTTCTTTTCCATTTCTTCAACCTTTGACTTATCCCTTGCATTCCACATCTGGGCAAACATATTGTCAAGTTCATTTTCCTTGTCTTTTGTCACCGATACTCTTATGGCATTATTGTCTTCATCATTTGTGTTGTTTTGTCTGCTGAGCAATAGATTGATTTTATCGATTTGTTTTTGAGGATAAGATTCTCCCGGCAATAACTCGAGAGCTTCCTGATACTTTTTAAGTGCATTTTGATAAAGTTTTTGAGACATCGAAATATCGGCCAAACGAATAATCTCATTATAGCGCATACGTTTTTCGGCAAGTTCCAACGAATCTCTGACCTTTTGGGCATGTTGTTTCAAGATATTGTCGATTTCGTTGATCTTGTCTCTCGGATAGGTTTCATTTGGTAAAATGGCAGATGCCTGTAAATATTGCTTTCTTGCAAGGTCGTAATTTTGATTGTTGAATGATTGATCGGCCTGCTGAATAATTTCATCGTATTGACGGCGCAGTTCGGCCATTTTGAGGGAATCTTCCATTTTTTGTTTTTGTTTGAAGGCCAATTCTTCGAGAATCTTATTAATCTCTTTGATCTTTTCAATGGGATAAATTTCTTGAGGTTTAAGATTCGATGCTTGTTGATACATTTCCAATGCTTCTTGATACTTTTGTTGGTTGAATGTCATATCGGCTTTTGATATCAATTCGGAATATTCTTTGTTGATCCGGTCTTGTTCTTCTTTAGCCCGGTTCAATTCTGACAACAAATCGTTGATATATGCAATGCGTTCTTTGGGATAGTTTTCTTCCGGTTTGATTTCCGAAGCTTTTGTAAAAGCATTGAGTGCTTCCTGATAATCTTTCAGTCCTAAAAATTTCTCTCCTTTTGCCAGCCAGTCCTTATATTCTTTTTCTTTTTGTTGTTTGAGTTGTTCATTTTGTTTTTCTTTTTCTTCGGCCAGAGTTTTTTCTAATAATATTTTCTCGATTTCTTTCAAACGTTGTTTGGGATATTCTTCATCAGGTTTAACCATCGAAGCCATTACATAGTTTTCTTTTGCTTTGTCGTATTGACCGGCATCAAAGTCGGCATCGGCTTTTTTAATGAGGGCTTCATAATATTCTTGCTTTTTTCGTTCGGCTTCGGCAGCCAGAGAATCTTCTTTGGCTTTCTTGGCCAGTTGTTCTTCGATATATTTTAATCTCAACTGAGGATAGTTTTCCTTCGGAAAAATTTCAAGGGCTTTTAAAAAATCCGACTTTGCACCCTGGTAATCACCTGATTTGATTTTATTGTCGCCGGATGCTATCAACGCTTCATATTCGGCTTTTTGTTGTTTTTCTTTTTCAGCTTTCAACAAAATTTCTTCTTGTTCTTTTGCCAATTTTGCAAGAATAGCGTCTATCTCTTCAATTTTTTCTTTTGGGTAAGTTTCTTGTGGTTTCAATCCGAGAGCTTCGTTGTATTTTGCTTTGGCCGCTTCGTAACTTTTTTGTCCAAGATACATATCGGCCTGGGCAATAATTTTTTTGTATTGTTCTTCAATTTTTTGTTTTTCGGCTTCTTCAGCCAATTTTTGCTTTTTGATATTTTCAATTTCTTGAATTTTGTTTTTGGGATAGGGGTCATCTTTAATCTTTAAAGATTCTTCATAATACTTTTTGGCTTCATCCCACGATTGTTTCCCAAAAGCCTCGTCTGCTTTGGCTATCCATTGATTGTATTCTTGATTTCTTTTGTTTTCCTCGGCTAAAATCTGTTCTATTTTCTGCAATTGTTGTTGTGGATATGATTCGTTTGGCTTCAATTGCAATGCTTCTTCATATTTTTGTTTGGCGAGTTGGTAATTTTTTGATGAAAAAGCCGCATCTGCCTCTTTGACAGCCAGATCATATTTTTTGTTGATTTCTTCGGTTTCGGCAAGGGTTTTGTCGATCAAAGCAATCTGATCGGCGGGATATTTTTCATTTGGCAAAACATTCAGGGCCTGTTTATAAACACTTTTTGCCTGTATGAGTTGTTTGTTGTTAAAGAGTTTGTCGGCTTCTGCAATGAGCGATTCATATTGTTTTTGTTTTTCTTTTCTTTCGTTTAATTGGGCTTGTGCAAGTTTTATCTGGTTTTGTGGATACGTTTCGTTTGGTTTGATTGTCAAAGCTTCTTGATATGCTTTAATGGCTTCTTCGAATTTTTGTTGTTTATACAAGTCATCTCCTTTTTGAATGGCATTTTTGTATTGTTCTTCTTTAGCACTCAACTCAACAAGAATTTTATTGATTTCGGCAATACGGTCCTGTGGATATTTTTCAGAAGGTTTCAGTTTTGAGGCCTCTTCGTAGTTAGCCCTTGCGTTTTCATAATCTTGTGCCTTAAATTGATTGTCTGCTTTGGCTATCAGGTCGTTGTATTGTTTTTCAATTTTTTCTTTATTCTTAATTAGCTCGTCCAATTCTTTGATTCTATTTTGAGGATATGTTTCACCTGGTTTTATGGCGAGGGCCTGTTTGTATAGCTGAATGGCTTCAGGATATTTTTCATTCTGTGCAAGTTGATCGGCTTGTTGTATCAAATCATTGTATTGCCGGTCTTTTTCGGCCATTTGTTTTAATAGTTCTTCAATTTCTTTGATTTTATTGGCAGGATATATTTCATTAGGTTTGATTGATAGGGCTTTTTCGAATTGTGCTTTTGCCTCGGCATATTTTTTTTCGTTAAATGCCTTGTTACCTGCATTAATAGCCGCGTTATATTCTGCTTCCATTTTTTTTCTTTGTTCGGCCAGTGCTTTCATTTTTTCCTGATAGGCCTTTTTAAGTTCTTCCAATTGTTTGAGAATGGAATTTGTATAATCTTTGTCATATTCAAAGAAGCCAGTTTTGTTGTCAAACTTCAAAATGGCAACGGGCTTTTGTAATATGCTGAAATCAATTTCGGGGATGTCTTCAAACAAATTGACTTCCATGGGATATTCAAAACCATAACTGGCATCTTCGGACGGAATGTTTTTGGTATCGATGATTATATGTTTGGTCACATATCCATTTTTTTTAAACTCAACTTTGTAATCTGCTCCCAGAGGAACTTGCACAAATAATCTCCCTTTATCGTCGGTGGTTAATTTTTTATATGGCGCTCCGTTTTTATAAATAACTACCTCGGCATTGGCCATTTTTTGATTGTAAGTTTCGTCTTTAATTTCTATTTTAAGATCCAACGTGGGGCTTTGAGCTCTCAATGTAATGAGGGCTCCGGGAAATGTGAAAATTAGAATCAATAAGATGATATGTATATATTTTCCTTTCATTTTCCTGCAAAGCAAATATGCTTCAATTATCTACATAAACTACAAAATTCGCAATTTATTAACAATTGTTGAAAACTTTTGTTTATTTTTTGTATACGTAAAAGGATGAAAATTGATACAAAAAAGGCCCTCCGGAATTTGAGAGGGCCAAGTGATCGCGGCACGATTCGAACGTGCGACCGACTGCTTAGAAGGCAGTTGCTCTATCCACTGAGCTACGCGACCATTAAAAAGTGCTGCAAAAATAAAATTTTTAAGAATATATCAAGACCGATTGATAAAAATTTTACACGTTGTTCGCAACCTTTAAAATGAAGGTCTGTTTTTTTTTAGCGATTACAGGTTGTTTTGTTCTTTGCTTTCTTGTTTGTCTGTGAGTTCTTTCCATAATTTTCCGAGAAACAACATTAAACGGAATTGATAAATGGGCGCATTGTAATAATCAATAATTATTTTATTGGTGGTGGGAATGTAGCGATAACCAACACCTCCACCCATGGCAAGAAAAGACAATATATTGTATTGAGCTATAAAAGATGTTTCAAAAACCAACATTCTGAAATATGTAAGCCGTAAATTTTTTTGCTGATATTTGTTGTAATAATACAAACCGGTGCTGCCAAGTCCCACATGAATGGGCATAGTAAATAACCAACGTTTTTTTTGCCAAATTGCTTTTTCGTAAAAAACACTAATGTAGGAAAAGTTATTTTTCAATGTGACGGTATCTACAACATAGACGGGAATAGAATCCTTACCGGAAACAATCCATTGCGTATCGGCGATCAATTTAAAATCTGTTCTTAATACCTGTTCTCCATTACCATATAAGCCAAACCCCCATTTATTATTGGAGGCATCTTCCCAACTGAATTTCAATCCGAAAATTTTTGTTTTTTTATTAAATATCCATGAATATCTCGAATCAAAACTTAATGAAAACTTGCTTTTTGATGTGCGGGAAACATCACCTGCAATAGTATCAGAAAAAGTATCTGCAGCCGGCAATATAAAAAATTTGATCAGCAAGAAAAGCAATATGATATACCGAATTAGCGGATGGCACATACAAATCTTGGTTTGTCAAATATATCAAAAATAATCTCAACATTTTGAAATCCAAAAAATTCGGCGGTCTTTTTCACATCGCAGGTGTATTTTTCGTTTGTTTCCAAAAAAATTTCCCCTCCTTGTCTCATAGCTCCATAAGCCCATGAAAATATTTTCTTATAAAAAAATAAGGGGTCATCTTTGGGAGTAAACAATGCCCCACCGGGTTCAAAACCAATGACACGTTTATCCAATAACTCTTTTTCATCCGGTGTTACATAGGGAGGATTGGAAATGACAATATCGAACCCTTTTTCTTGAAGGTTTATATTTGTGATGTCATCTTGTAAAAACTTAACATCCAGATGATTTATCTCTGCGTTTTTTCGTGCAAGATCCAAGGCTGATTTGGAAATATCGATGGCCCAAACTTGCGAATTGTTGAGGTGTTTTTTTAATGCAAGGGCGATACAACCCGACCCTGTTCCTATATCGATGATTTTCAAACCTTGCTCCTTAAGGTATTTTTTGATAACCAGGGAACATAATTGTTCAGTTTCCGGACGCGGTATGAGCACAGAAGGGTTGACATTCAATGGTATCCCCATAAATTCAACTTTTCCGGTTATATATTGCCAAGGTTCTCCTTTTCTCAATCGCTTGATAATATGTATTAATTCTACTATCACCGATTCGCTGACGGTTTGTTCTTGCTGTAAAAGAATAGAAGGCCAGGGTATAGATAATACATGCTCAAAAATAACGCGTTCTAAGGCCAATATTTCACTTCTTTCATAATCTTGTGATAATTTTTCTTTGAAATAAGCCCTTAAGCTCCGGATGCTATTATCTTTAAATTCTATCATCGACGTTGGTTTTGTTTAATGCCCGTCATTGATGATTGCCTTTGCATAATTTTGCCAGCTGAATTTTTTGGCCATCTGATCAATGTTGGTTCTGTCTACCGGATGAGTAATGATTTTTTCCATTATATCTGCCATTTGTTTGAAATTTCCGGGCTCGGCAAGATATCCATTTTTCCCTTCAATGATGGTTTCGGGAAAATGCCCTACTTTTGTTGCGAGCACAGGCAGCGAGAAGTTGTAACTCAATGATTCTACTCCGCTTGGAGTGGCAGTTTCATAAAATAATAGCACAGCATCGCTTACCTGAAAAAATTTGGGTACTTCTTCATTGGCAATAAATCTGTTTTCCACTCTGACAAACGATTGCAACCCGTATTTTTCTATTAATTCCAAAGGACGGTAATCATTTTCGTCATCTTCTTTTTTCAAAAAAAGTTTTTTGGCAATAGAAAACAACCATTTCTTGAGCTTCACATTCCACTTTCTGTCATCCAGTGTATTCCAAAAAGATTCCCCACAAATCAGCAATGAAACATCTCGGCGTCTTTCAGTCAGTATTTTAAAGGCCTCAATACAATTATGCAGTCCTTTATATTTTCTGATAAAGCCGAAAAACAAAAAAACGTATTGTCTCAACCCCAGTTCCTGTTTGACCTTTTCTTTATCAAAATTTTCGATGGGTTTGAAAATATCATATACCGGATGATATAATCTTAATATCGGTCGCGTGTTTTTGAGCCAATCTCTTGTTCCATCAAATGTTTCGACAAATTTTTCTTCTGGAAAAAGGGCTTTTAGTTCATCTAAAGTTTTTTTTGCATGTACGATGAAAGTATGTGGATGCTTCAACCCCATACGGGTAAAAAAACGGTCGATCTTGCTATTTTCTTTAGGAACAACAAAATGTAGATCAAAAATTATTTCGGTTGACGGCAAAGCTTTTTTAATTTTCTTCACAATAAATGAAAGCGGCAAACCTTGTTGGGCATTATACCATTGAAAGATTACCTTATCCGGATTGGCTTGAATGATTTTACGTGCAGTTTCTGGCCATGTGAAGGGATTATTGTAATTAGTGACGTACGTAACGGGTATTGTATCATCAAGAAATTTTTCTTTACTTGATTTGTCTATAAACTCTCTTGGCACAATGGCCGGATATTGGCTGGTCCATGAAACCACTTCCACTTCAATGCCGGGTATATCATGTAACGCTTTTACAAGTGAAGTATTGTAGTTGGAAATGCCTCCCTTAAACAAGGGGCCCGGTCCGAAGCAAACGATTTTCATACGGTCTACAGTTGTTTTAATTGGGCTTCGTAAACTCTTCTGAGTCCTTCCCTGAGAGATATTTTAGGTTCCCAACCAAGCGTTTTTTTGACATAACTCATATCACAATACCGGGAGTGTACTCCTACAGGTTTATCGATCAATGGTTTGATTTCGGGTTTGTAACCGGCAAAATCAGTAAAAATATCGATGATTTCAAGAAAGGTGGTCAAACGTCCCGAACCTATGTTGATGGCCGAACCGTCATGGATTTTTTCCATTGCGAGCAAAGTGCAGTCAAGCACATCGTCGATATGCACAAAATCACGTCCTTGCTTGCCTGTACCCCACACCTCAAAAGGATTTTCTTTTCGGGCAGCCCTTCTTGCTATGGCCGGTATAGGATAAGTGAGATCCTGATCCTCGCCATAACCTGAAAATGGCCTGATGCAAGTCACTTTCACACCATAATATTTAGCCGCCACATGTGCCAGGTATTCTCCTGTGAGTTTACTCCAACCATAGGTCATATCCGGTTGCCCCATGTTATTAAAATCAATGTCTGTTTCTTTCAGGGCAATGGCATAATCTTCCCGTTGCAAATTGACAGGATAAGCCGCACTGGAACTTGGATACAGTACCCGTTCCGGTTTATGACGGCAAACCCAGAAAAAAAACTCGGCGTCAATCGACAGATCCAAAGCCACCATCATGGGGTCTCCGTCGATCTTTGCCCTTCCCCCTACTATGGCTGCAAAATGAAACACATCATCAAACTGTTCGATAGGCAAACCTGTTTGTTTTTTTAAAAACAACGGATCATGCAACAATTGCCTTAACAAATTCCTGAAATCGTCCAAAATAAAAACTACTTCTGCATTGTCTCCGTATATCAAAATATTCTCATTAATATTCTGCTTGAGAGGCAAATTCAACCATTCGCGCGGATGTATACCTACCGATAAATCATCTATCAATACCAATCGGCCATAATTATTAGCCAAATACCTTTTGGCCATGTTGCGTCCGACAAATCCGGCAGCCCCTGAAATTAAATGTGTTTTCATTGAATTCAATTAATGTTGTTAAAATAAACCATGTATTTCTGCATCTATTTTTTCAATAATTTTTCCGAGATCTTCGGGATTTTCCGAAAATCTGTTTTCATTAACATCCACAATAATCATTTTGCCTTTGTCATACGTATTGATCCATTGCTCGTAACGTTCATTCAATTTACGCAAGTAATCTAATCTGATTCCGGCTTCATAATCCCGTCCACGTTTTTGTATCTGATTTACCAATACGGGCACATCTGCTCTTAAATAAATTAACAAATCGGGCGGTTGAACCAATCCTTCTATCAATTTAAACAATGAAAAATATGTTTCAAAGTCCCGTGTATTCATTAACCCCAATGCATGTAGGTTGGGAGCAAAAATGTAAGCATCTTCATAGATTGTCCGGTCTTGAATGACATTCTTGCCGGATTTGCGAATTTCAAGCATCCTTGAAAAACGGGCACTCAAAAAATAAATTTGCATGTTAAAAGACCATCGCTGCATTTCATTGTAAAAATCAAGGATATATGGATTGTCGTCGGCATCTTCATAATGCGCCTCCCATCCATAATGTTTTGCCAATAAGGTAGTTAAGGTAGTTTTACCCGAACCGATATTTCCAGCCACAGCTATATGCATAATTTCAAAATTTATGTGCGAAAATAAACATTTCACCTCAAGTTTGGAAACTCTAATTTTATTTGTAAAATCAAATTTGACCAAAATATCGGTTCCTCACCCGTTTTAGACAGTTTATTTTCCTCTCATATACAAAAATTTCCGTGTATTGAATTCAAGCTGATGACTTAATTTAAAATATTTTACTTTTGCCCAAGTGAAATTTAAATGCATTAACCATTCGTTCAATGATTGTTGCTGAACATATCCATAAAAGTTATTTTGACAAAAAAGTTTTAAACGACATCAGTTTTGAAATACCCAAAGGGCAAATCTTCGGTTTGTTGGGGCCCAATGGTGCCGGAAAAACCACGCTTATCAGAATTCTCAACAGAATAATCATTCCGGATCAAGGGAAAATATGGTTTGACGGACAACCCCTCTCCGATGAACATACGCGGCAAATAGGATACCTACCGGAGGAACGCGGATTATACAGAAAAATGAAGGTAGGAGAACAAGCCATGTATTTGGCGATGTTGAAAGGAATGTCAAGAGAACAAGCATATAAAGAACTGAAAAAATGGTTTGACAAATTTGAGATTTCTTCATGGTGGAACAAAAAGGTGGAGGAGCTATCCAAAGGTATGGCTCAAAAAGTACAATTTATTTGTACTGTTCTACACCGACCCAAACTACTCATATTGGATGAACCGTTCAGTGGTTTTGATCCCGTCAATGCCGCTTTGATCCAGGATGAAATTTTACAATTGAAAAATGAAGGCATTACGATCATTTTTTCCACTCACAATATGTATTCGGTTGAACACCTTTGTCAAAAAGTAATGTTGATTCACCGGTCTCAAAAAATTTTAGAAGGAGAAGTATCTTCCATAAAAGAATCATACAAAAAAAATCAATACCTTTTGGTATTCAAAGGTCATCGTATAGCATTCACTCAAGCATTGCAACATTGGTTTGAGATCGTTTCGTTGGAAGAAATCGGCGAAAATATCATCAAAGTGACTGTAAAAGCCACCGATTCGCAATACAACGGCAATACACTGCTGCAGGCCATATTGCCTCATGTAGAAGTATTGTCATTTGAGGAACTGTTGCCAAGCATGCATGAAATTTTCATAGAAAAAGTAAAAGGTCTATCCACCGAAAATAATTAACCTGTATGAAAAAAATTGGTCTCATTATTCAAAGAGAGTATCTGACAAGAGTAAAAAAGAAAAGTTTTATCATTACCACATTATTGGGCCCTCTCGCCATGGTGTTGATATTGATTATTCCCGTTCTTATCAGCCAACAAGATAAAAAACAATATAAAATTCTCGTGCAAGATTCAAGTGGCTTGATAGAAAAGATGCTTTTGGACGATGAAAATCATAAATTCTATTACGATTCTACGGATATCAGAGTATTATTAAAAAACTTCTACGAAACACCTTATGACATTTTGTTGTTTATTCCCGAAAATGTCATCAAGAGCAATCATATTCAATTATTCTATAAAAAACAGCCCGGAGTGGCCACCGAAGAATACATAAAATCACAAATCGACCAGTTGTTGACCAATTACAAACTCGTAAAAAACGACATCGACCCGGAAATCATAGAAAAGAGCAAAACACGTGTGAAATTAATTACTGAAAAAATCAACGAAAAAGGAGAGCGTTTTGAAACCTATTCTATGATTAACATGTTCGTGGGGCTTATATTGAGCATATTTGTGTATTTGTTTATCTTTCTCTATGGCACTCAGGTTATGCGTGGTGTTTTGGAAGAAAAAACCAACAGAATCGTAGAAATAATTATCTCTTCCGTAAAACCCATAGAACTTATGATGGGCAAAATCACAGGCATTGCATTGGTGGCTCTCACACAATTTGTTATTTGGATTATTACTGTATTGATTTTATACTCGGCAGCCATGAGTTTGTTTTTATACAAATATGACAATGCATTGAAAACCGAACAACTGCAAAAAGAAATTTTGATTGAAAAAGGCCCCATCACAGGAAAAAACCTGCAATCCTTACCCAAAGATGTAGATAAAGATTTTTACTATATGTATAAAAGCTTTAAAAATATCGATTTCACCGCAATTTTGTTCAGTTTTGCTTTTTATTTCCTATTCGGATATTTGATGTATGCCGCTCTCTATGCCGCCATCGGTGCAGCTGTGGACAATGACGCCGATTCGCAACAATTTATCGTTGCCTGTTTCGGTTCCCTTGATTTTGGGATATGTCATCTCCTCTTCCATATTCGAAAATCCTGAAGGAACGGTAGCATTTTGGTTCTCGATTATCCCTCTCACCTCTCCTATTGTGATGATGATCCGTCTGCCGTTTGGTGTACCAATGTGGGAATTATTGCTATCGATGGTGCTGGTGGTAGTTGGTTTTGTTTTTTTCACCCTGCTGGCCGCCAAAATATACCGTACCGGCATTTTGCTCTACGGTCAGAAAGTCACCTGGAAAGATTTATTTTTATGGATCAAAGCCGGAAAGTAAATATTGCGGTCATTGATTTTGGAACAAACACATTTAATCTGACCATTGCCGGGATCGATTGTGAAAAAAAGCGTCCTGTCTTTACAGAGGAATATAAAATACCTGTTAAACTTGGATCCGGAACATACAAAACATCTCTTATATCTCAGAATGCAATAAAAAGAGCAGTAGAAACAGCAGAATTTTTTAGAAATCTCATCAAAGAAAACAACACCGGTATCGTATTGGCTTTTGGCACAGCTGCATTGAGAGATGCCAAGAACGGATTGAAATTAAAATCAATTCTGGAAAATATTCTTGAGATACCCATAAATATCATAGACGGACGCGAAGAAGCCCGGATAATCTATAAAGGTGCCTGGAATTGCAGACCGGTCAATTTAAACCTGTTGGTGATGGATATCGGAGGAGGCAGTGTGGAGATAATTATTGGCCATCATCAAACTATCTTGCAGAAAGCAAGCTTGCCGGCAGGAGTGGCAAAAATTTACGACATTTTCAATTGGAATGACCCGGCAACGCCACACCTTGTAAATCAACTTCAAGTACATTTCGAAAAATTATTGACATCAAATTTTCATAAAACTCCTATTGACCTCATGTATGGATCTGCCGGTTCGTTTGAAACCCTTGCCAATATCTTTTACCATCAAACCCATCACTCCGATATGCCTGACGACATGAATTATTATCAATTATCCAAACAGGACATTCTTGATTTTTTTGAAAAAATAAAATTTTCGACATTAGAAGAGCGGCTTGCCATACCCGGCATGCATCCCATGAGGGCAGAATGGATGGTGATTGCCTTGATAGAAATCATCAAAACCATCGAATATTTTTCGGTGAATGAAATTTGGTATGTCAGCCATTCTCTCAAAGAAGGTGCTGTCTACGACTGGATTGATCAACATTGTTAATCAAAATTTTTCGTTTAATTAAAAAAGTTTTTCAATTGACACGTTTCACATTCATTACAGTATTATTGAGCCAATCATAAAACAAAACAGAATGAAGTATTTATCCCTAAAATCTACCATTTATCAAAAAAATACGAAATTGTAATTTTCATTCCATACTTTTGCCGTGCTAAAAAAGATATCATGAAAAAAAGCTTAGTGTTATTTGTTGGTTTATTGATTACAACCTGTCACATTTGGGCACAATCAACCGGAACCATCAAAGGATTTGTTTACGACAAAGAAACCGGAGAACCCATGATTTTCACCACAGTTTTTTTAGAAGGGACCAATTATGGCACCAACACAGACGTAAATGGCTATTTTCAATTGACTAAAATACCTGCCGGCAAGTACATTTTGAAAACCACTTTTGTTGGTTACGATACTGCTCAAGCCACTATTACCATAAAAGGCGGCGATGTCATCACCCAAAAATTGTTTTTATCTCCGGGAATTCAACTCAACACTTATCAGGTAGATGCAGAAAGAGAAGAATTTAAAACACAGGTTAAAATTTCGGTGCAAAAAATTACTCCCAAAGAAATTACTTCAATACCCAGTGTGGGGGGAGAACCCGACCTGGCCCAATATCTCCAGGTATTGCCCGGTGTCATTTTTACCGGTGACCAAGGCGGGCAATTATTTATCCGCGGTGGTTCCATGATTCAGAACCGTCTTACCCTGGATGGTGCCATCATTTATAATCCATTCCACTCCATTGGTCTGTTTTCGGTGATCGATGCCGAACTGATCAGAAATGCAGATATTTACACCGGTGGGTTTGGAGCCAAATACGGAGGTCGTATTTCTTCTGTGATGGATATTACCACCAAAGACGGTAACAAGAAAAAACATACCGGCATAGTTTCGGCAAACACTTTTGGAGCAAAAGTGCTTCTCGAAGGTCCCATAAAAAAGCAAAAAGAAGACAACACCAATTCAAGCAGCATCTCTTACATCGTATCGGCAAAAAATTCTTATCTCGACAAAAGTTCAAAAATATTTTACAACTATGTCGATTCTGCCGGTCTTCCTTATTCATTCACAGATTTGTATGGTAAAATATCATTCAATTCCAATTCCGGAAACAAACTGAGTGTGTTTGGCTTCCACTACGACGACAATGTCAATTACAGGCATATCTCCAATATAAATTGGAGCAGCAATGGAGCCGGTACCAATTTTGTGCTGATTCCCGGCTCTTCAAAAACCTTAATTGACGGTGTCTTTGCATATTCCGATTATAAAATCAAACAAAATGAAGGATTACCTACCGAACGTTCCAGCAAAATTTCCGGTTTTAATTTTGGTCTGAACTTTACTTATTTCAGCGGTGACAACGAATCCAAATATGGATTCGAAGTGGTTGGAACCTCCACCGACTTCAGGTACTATAACTCTGTGGGACGTTTGATTTTTGAAACCCAAAACAATACCGAATTGCATGGCTTTTATACCATCAGAATATCAAAACCCAAATATGTATTGGAGCCGGGCATCAGAATGATTTATTATTCCTCTCTTTCAACGGCTTCACCCGAACCAAGGCTGGCATTTAAATATAAAGTTACCAACAACTTTCGTTTTAAAACTGCTTCGGGCTTTTATTCACAAAACCTTATAACCGGACGTAGCAATAGAGACGTAGTGAATCTTTTTTACAGTTTTCTTTCATCTCCCCAAAGTTTTCAAACAAAATTCACATTACCCGACGGAACGGTCAAAGACGTCAATCACAAGCTACAAAAGGCCATCCACCTGATTGCCGGTTTTGAATACGATTGGGGGCGCTATGTCACTTTGAATGTAGAAGGTTACTACAACATTTTTACCCAACTGATCGATATCAATAGAAACAAACTTTATGACGACAATGCCGACAATGCCGCCCAACCGGAAATATACAAAAAGAACTTTCTCGTAGAAAACGGTAAGGCCTATGGAATCGACTTCTCGGGTAAATATGAAAAAAATCAATTAAGCATCAATCTCGTGTATTCATTGACCAAAGTGACCCGCTGGGACGGACTGACCGAATATTTTCCTTTTTATGACCGCAGACACAATCTCAATTTCACAACCGCTTATAAATTTGGCAAAGGATACAATTGGGAATTTAACCTGCGTTGGAACCTTGGTTCCGGCTTCCCATTCACACAAACGGCCGGTGTGTTTGAAAATCTCACCCTGCAATCGGGTCTGGATCAACCTATCGTAAGTCAGAATGGCGAACCCAAGTTCATTTATGCCGAATACAATGCCGCCCGTCTGCCTTATTACCACAGATTGGACATCACAGTTAAACGCACTTTTGCCCTTGGGAAAAATTCCACTCTTGAAACCAACTTAAGCATCATCAATGTGTATAACCGTGAAAATATCTTCTATTACGACCGTGTGCTCAATCAACGTATCAACCAACTGCCTATCCTGCCGGCAATTGGCTTGAGTTGGAAATTTTAATTTTCTAATTTATCTCAATAGGATTTTGTTTTCGTGTCTCTACAAATACATTCTCTTATGTCAATTCTCATTATATATTCCCTTTGTTTTTCTGATTTCTTAATTTTTTAATTTTCAAGAATTTTTTAAGATTTGGAGTAAATTATTTTGAAAGCAGAATTATTGGATTTACTATATTTGAGCTGAAATAATTTAAGATGAGCACACAAGATATCCGATGGCAACAGCGCTTTGGCAATTATGTAAAAGCATTTTTGAAATTAGAAGAGGCCGTATTGAGAATTAAAAAGGAATATCAGATTCAAGAAGATGGTACCATTGACGAAGATAAATTTTTGGATGACATTATTAAAGAAGGATTGATACAACGTTTTGAATATACGCATGAGTTGGCCTGGAATGTGATGAAGGACTTTTTAGAAAACGCCGGAAACAACAATATATTTGGTTCTAAAGATGCCACAAGAAAAGCATTTGAAACGGGCTTGATTACCAATGGTGAAGTTTGGATGGATATGATTAAAAGCTGCAACAAAACATCACACACATACAATGAAGAAACAGCAGACGATATATTTATGAAAATAATCCATGAATACTATCAGGAGTTTAAACAATTTAAAAATCAGATGGAAAAATTGCAAAGTAGCAGAGATTAAGACGAACTATCTATGATGTATGGATTAAAAATAACAACCATTCAATCCATTCAGGACGTTTTTAAAAAATATCCCGAAGTTGAAAAAGCCATTTTGTATGGCTCAAGGGCCAAGGGCAATTACAAACCCGGTTCAGACATTGACTTGACGCTCATCGGAGACAAACTGAATCTGACTATTCTACAAAAGATAGAAAATGAATTGGACGACTTGCTATTGCCATATAAAATAGATTTGTCTATCCACAAACAAATCAAAAACATAGAACTACTAGAACATATAGCACGGGTAGGAATAATTTTTTTTGACAGAAATGAAATAATGCCATCAGAAAATATGTCGAGCCCAAAACATCAATAAAAGCATAAAGACATTTCACACGATTAATATTACGCAGAATACATTCAACACATTAAAACACCTGACAAATCTAAATCAAACACCTTTAGCCAATAGATAGGTTACTGCTATAAATATTGCAAAAGAAAGAATAAGTTTAGTATATTTGGGCGTTATATACGCAATCGTCATTTTCATTTGGTTAAACCATGAAAGAGATAATAAAGTGTATTGAAAAGTATATTGAAATCACAAATGACAATGGATTTATAATACATTGGAAAAAATTATCAGAAAAATTAATAGAAGGTATACAAAGTAATTACAGTAATCGCGAAGATAAAATAGTTAAAATCATTGAATCCATCATAAATAGGGTAGGAACATTTAAAACGCAAGGAAAAGGTCAAAAGTATAGTATTTCCACTAGCTCCATTTTCATTCACGGTAACAAATCTCAAGTAGAATTTATTTACTATGGTGAAAAAAAACAAAGAGAACTTGGAGATATAATTTTTATCTTATCCGTTGTTTACAATGGCAAAAAGTATTTTGAAAAAATGACCATAAATCAAGTAAAAAAATCAAAAGATATTTCATGGAGGTTTTCTAACCAAAGTGCTAAAGAGCAACTTTATTTACTTTCCAGATTTCCAACTTTTAAGGGGATAAAGCGATCATTTATACCTTCAAAAGAATATAACTTATCTAATAATTATGGTTGTCTTGGAACACATGGATTACTTTACAGTCCAGGTGATTTCGCATTAGTTAGTTCAAAAGAATTAGAAGTTCTTTTATCAATGAAAAATACTTTACGGTTAGATGATTTACTAAAGCTGGAAAGAAAAGCTATGGTATGTTCTTGTTGTATATTCCATGATGTTGAAGAATGCATCTATATTTTTCATAAGTTCATTCACTATTACCCGAGATGTCTTGAGTATTTTCCATTTGTTTGTGATTTGCCTGTATTGGGAAATAAATGTATATCGTATAATGTGTATGATTTTTCAAATAAATATTTGCTTGGACATATAGGGGAGCTGATATATGCGAAAGAATTACCCTATAACAATTCCGCTTTTCAGTTTTTGCAGGATTTGCTTAATGCAATTGGAAGAAAGGCAAATAGAGAAAATCTCAGTGATAATATTTCAAAATTCATGAGTTCTTTCTATAAGTACGAATACGCAGATTCATGGAATGGAGGTGGGATAGAAGAATATGGAAAAGTTGATTATGAAGATGGAGGTATTGGTATAATCCATACAAATGTAAATTTAGGAGAAGGTGAATAATGATGGCGACAGCGTATAACAAACTGTTATCTGGTTCGGGCTTTCAGCCCTCACCCAAATCGCCCTCGGCAACTTCAGATACCCGCAAAATGTTAGTGGCAATGGCAGGACCGGCCGCAACAGAAAAGATACTTGGTTCATCCTTAAAAAGCCACACCAAATAGATGTTTGTTTTTTAATGCAAAGAATACCGGAAATTTTTTTCCTAAAAAATACTCTAATAATCTTGTGAAAAAATGGAGCAAAAAAGAAAGGTTTTTCTTTAACCTCTCCATAAATTTCTTCAAATTCCACGCTGCTGCCGATAAAAAGGCATTTATCTGTGCTTTCCCTTTTCCGAAAAGATAATTGATTCCCATTCTAAACTGCCTTTTCAGATGAGAAATGACGGTTTTAATGTTTGATCTTCGACTTTATTTTGACCATTTCTATTGTGTTTCCTGCAGACAGTTTTATACTCCAAACTCCCCACCTCCATACTTAAAAATATCATTGTTGTGCGAACTATCCTTTTCAATTCACAATATTTTACTATTAGCACGCCTCTGGAACAGGACTAGTTCGTCTTTGGCGGTTAAATTTTATTGTGATTTAAAGTAGAGGTGTGCGGAAAAATTGTTGTAAAAAATGAGAAAATATTGCGTATATTTGAATGTTGACGTGAATGTCAAAAAATGACGTCAGAAAATTTCAAAATGTTCGCGACAAACAACAAATTAATCCTGATAATGAAGAGAAAACCAAATTGGCTTATTCTCCCGTTTACAGGTCTGTGGACACTGAGCTAACTCGGATCTAACGAAATAATTATTTATGGCATTGTGACCGATCCTGACAAACTTGACGAAGAGGTTATCCTCTTTATGACCATTTTTTTCTTTTTGGACAATTGATACAAAAGATTTACCTTTGGCATCTAAAAGGCCAATAGAAAAATCGGCACCATCAGGTCAATTCCTAGAAAATACGAAATTGACCTGAATGATTATATTTCAACCACCGAACGACCAACGAAACCAAAATGGATAAAATATTGGGGACTTGGCGGTGGAACAATCGGGTTTGTTTATTTGGGGCAGAATAAATATTTCGGACAGACATTAGCAGTTTCAGACGCTTCCAGAATTTATAGATCCCGATTTCCTTAATTTAAATTTGAGGTCGTTCCCGGATTGGAAGTAAAAGATTTATCAAAGAAGAAAACTTCTGTCGAAATTACCCGACCAACAATCACTTCAACTGGTTTCTTAAAAACTCCGAAAGAGCTTCGCCCCTTAGATTCTTGGCAAGTATGATGCCGTCTCCATCGATCAAAACATTGGAAGGTATGGAATATACTCCATACATCTGAGCGGCACTGTTGCTCCACCCACGCAAATCACTCACATGATAAGGCCAGGACAAGCCATCTTTTTCAATGGCAGCTTTCCATGCCTCTTTATTATTGTCCAAAGAAACACTGTAAACAGTGAAGGATTTACCGTTTTTAAATTTTTTGTCTTTAAACTCATGATAAGCTTTCACCACAAAAGGATTCTCACGACGGCATGGACCGCACCACGAAGCCCAGAAATCAATCAATACCATCTTTCCTTTCAATGAAGATAATGCTATGGGTTTGCCTTCAGGATCGTTCATCACAATTTCGGGCGCTTTATTGCCAATGTTCAAACCAACTTTTGCATCGCCATTTCCCGAGATTTTCAATTCGGCCTCATTTTTTGGGTTAAAAGAAAATAATGACACAAATGCAAGACCTGCTATGATATAAAGATACTTTTTTAACATGGCTGAATGATTTTTTACAAAAATAAATAAAATTCCTGAATAACCTTACCATCTCCTTAATACAATTGGGCTTAATTTATGCAAAAAAATGACCGGTCGGGCATATATGCCAAGATACAAGTAAATTGCTTATGTCAGGCAAAAAAATAGTGTCACATAGTTGAATTGAAGTCATTCACTGTTTTTTCAATAATAGCAATGCATTCTTGTAATTGTTGATCATTGATAATTAATGGAGGGGCAAACCTTATGATATTTCCATGCGTAGGCTTGGCTAGCAAACCGTTTTCTTTTAATAACAAACAAAATTTCCATGCCTTATCGCTATCTTCATCGCAATTAATCACAATGGCATTTAATAAACCTTTTCCCCTCACGGTCTGAATCAACCCATTGCTTTGGTCAGCAATTTTATTCAGGGCAATCCTCAATTTTTCTCCTTTTTCGGCAGCATTTTCTGCAAGATGTTCATCTAACAATACATTCAGAGCTTCGGTAGCCACTCTGCATGCCAAAGGATTGCCACCAAAGGTGGAACCATGTTGTCCGGGCTTAATTGTCAACATAATTTCGTCATCTGCCAGCACTGCAGATACAGGCATCGTGCCCCCGGAAAGCGCTTTCCCCAAAATTAGTATGTCCGGGCGGACGTTTTCGTACATACATGCCAACAACTTACCGGTTCTGCAAAGGCCTGTTTGAATTTCATCGGCCATGAACAACACATTGTGCTTCCTACAAATTTCTTCGGCAGATTTTAAATACCCTTCATCCGGCACATACACCCCTGCCTCACCTTGAATTGGTTCTACGAGAAATCCAACGATATTGTGATTGTTCGACAATACTTCTTCCAATGCTGCTGTGTTGTTATAAGGTATTGTAATAAACCCCGGAGTATAAGGCCCAAAATTTTCCCTGCTTTGTGGATCTGTCGAAAAAGAAATGATGGTGGTCGTACGTCCGTGGAAATTATTTTCGCACACCACAATGGTTGCTTTTTCCGGTTGCACGCCTTTTTTTTCATAACCCCACTTCCGGGCGAGTTTTATGGCTGTTTCAACAGCTTCTGCCCCGGTGTTCATCATCAACACCTTATCGTAACCAAACAAATTGGTGATAAATTTTTCGAATAACCCCAGTTCTTTGTTGTAAAAGGCCCTGGAAGTAAGTGTTAACTTGCGGGCTTGCTGTATAAAGGCCTCTATGATACGCGGATGTCCATGCCCTTGATTTACGGCCGAATAAGCACTCAAAAAATCATAATATCTTTTCCCTTCCACATCCCAAACATACACCCCCTCTCCTCTTTCCAACACCACCGGCAGTGGATGGTAATTATGCGCCCCATATTGGTTTTCCAGTGCTATGTAATCTTCAGTAGTCATCTTGGTAGCTGTCATTTCCATAATTCTGATTTTTCCCGTAAAATTAAGTATTTTAATGAAACTAACATGATTAAAAAATCAACAAACAATTGTTCCAGTATTCCCATGCAAGATCTGCCTGGCGGTAAAGCATCTGAAGACCGTTTACTGCAGTGGCCCCTCTTCTTTTGGCTTCCTGCATCAAGAGTGTATTTTCAGGATTGTAAATCAAATCATACACAAGGTGTGATTCATTAAAATATTCCACAGGCAAAGAGGGCCTGACATGTATTTGCGGAAACATTCCCATTGGCGTGGAATTGATTATCAATGGATATTGTTCCATAATGTCTTTACTTATCTGATCGTATGTAATAAAATTTTTTTGAAAACTTGCCTTTCGGGATACAATTAAAAAATCGATATTTAATTTTCTCAGAACATACCCGACTGCCTTTGATGCTCCGCCACTTCCCAATATCAATGCTTTATTGTGATGTTTACCCAATAAAGGTTTTAAGGTATCTTCAAAGGCCGTTGCATCGGTATTATGTCCTGTCAGCAATATACCTTTTTTTATATGGATAACTTTGACGGTATTGACCGCACCAATATCTTTGGCTTCTTCTGTGAGCCAATGCAAATGATTTATTACGGCTTCTTTAAAAGGAATAGTCACATTAAATCCTTCGATGCCGGGATATTTATCTATCAAGTGATAGATTTCTTCGACATCATTAATTTCCCAGTTTAAATAATCGGCATGGATCTTCTCTTTTGAAAATTTTTCCAAAAAATATTTACGTGAAAAGGAATGTTTTAAACTTTTACCGATGAGTCCGTAGATTTTTTTCTCTTTTTCAACAAATGTTTTATCCATTCGGTAATTATTGGCAATATTGAGATGAAAATGATCAAAAATATGACTTTTTCGAAATGGTTTTTCACAATAGGTATATTGCCAAAGAAATAACCGGCCAATGTCAATAAAAATACCCAAATGAAACCACCGGCGATATTATAAAAAATAAACTTCCGATACTGCATATCTCCAACTCCCGCAACAAAAGGTGCAAATGTTCTGACAATAGGAACAAATCTGGCAATGACTATCGTTTTAGAGCCATACTTTGCATAAAATTCTTTGGTTTTATCAATGTACTCTTTTTTCACCAAATTTTTTCCACCCACTTTCCATTGCAATACTTTCAATCCAATGGTTTTACCCAAATAATAATTTAAAGAATCTCCTATCACGGCAGCCACAAAGAGCAAAATCAACAAAACAAATATATTTAAGCTTCCCTGAGCGGCAAAAGCACCGGCGGCAAACAACAACGAATCTCCGGGCAAAAAAGGCATGACAACCAGACCGGTTTCTACGAAAATAATCAAAAACAAAATGACATAAACCCAGGTGCCGTATTGATGTATCAATTCGAGCAAGTGCACGTCAATGTGCAAGATAAAATCAAATAAACGCTTTAACCAATCCACTTTTAACGTGCTTTATGCAATTTTTTCACTTTCTCAGGAAGATGTTCAAAAAATGTATCGCCTCTTAAACCCAAACGTAATGTTTCCACAGGAATGGCTTCTTCCGGAGCAATATTGCCCAAATTAACGTTGGCTCCCAGAAGTTTGATAAAATATATCTGTTGGTTTTTTTTGGGTGCTTCCCATATAATTTTCTCGGCAGGAATCTTTTTCAAAATTTTGTTGACCAAAACACTATGAGCCGAACCGCTGGGACGGTATATTCCCACTGTACCACTTTCACGGGCTTCGGCAATCACTTTTGACGAACCACTATCCAGTTCTTTTTGCATCATTGAAATCCACTTGCCGGGACTAATCAATATCCCCTCTTCTTTCGATCCCACTTCTGAGAATACTGTGTAGTTTTTTGAAAGTTTTTGAATGTATTTGCACTTCGTCTCGTGATTGAGATAGATGGATCCGTCGGAAATTTCAACATGAGTCAATCCAAGCGAATCGACAAGTTTTAAATACTCACGGAATCTTTTTCTGACCAAAAATGCTTCAAATAAAGTTCCTCCCAGATAGACCTGTATGCCTGCATTTTGATAAACCTTCACTTTTTCTTTCAATCCACCTGTAATCAAAGAGGTTCCAAAGCCCAATTTCACCACATCAATGATATGACCGGCTGTTTGTACCAAATCTTCTGCCTGGCGTACACTCAAACCTTTGTCCATCACCATGGTCAATCCAACATCTCTTGGCTTTACCGTACGGTTAGGCAAATATGTCAATTGATAATTGTAATACGTTTGATGTTTCATGTAAATTCTATGATTCTAAAATTTTCTGCAAATGTAAATCACTTTTGACGAATTCTGCAAATTCTTCCTGTAAACAACTGATGGTCTCTTGTTTATGATTTTTTACCAGCTGTTCGATAATGTCATAAGCACAATTTTTATTTCTTCCGTAGAAATAATTTATTGCCAGCGAAATGAGTTTTTCGAGAGCAATCTGAAACGCCAATTGATCGACTTTTTTTAGTTCAGGCAATTGTTTCAAGAAAAACATAGCCCAATCTTCGGCAGAGCGGTCATGAGCAGTAGTCAAAGCAAATATATCCGGTAAATCTATTTCCAAACCGGAATGCCCGGGCAAAGGTAAATTCAATTCGTAAATTTCAACATCAAATTGTAGCATGTTATATAACAATGCTAAAAATGCTTTTTTGCGGACACTTTCATCCCCGTTCAATGCCTGAATATAGAAAACTCTTGCCTCTTCAAACATCAATAATTTGTTGGCAATCATACCTGCAAGCCAGTAATATTCGGCATCTTCATCGTCCAGATCAATTGCCTTCCGGATAAAATGCCAGGCGGAATGATAGTCGGATGTTTCAAATGCCAAATATGCCATCTCATACCAAACTTCGGCATTAAATGGGTCGTTTTTGATCAGGTTTCTGAAAACATTCATGGCTCTCTTATGTTGCCCTGTGCGGGCAAGTGCTATTCCATAAAGATACCGGGCATGCTCGTCGATAAGTGTTTTTCCGGCTTTATATTCTTCCAATGTTTCCAGGGCCTCTTCATATTGTTCGAGTTCTATGTATGTTTCAGCTTTGTTGATATAGGCCTGGGCATAATCTTTGTTGATGGCTATGGCATATTCATAGGCATCAAGCGCTTTTTCATACAAACCTTTGTTGTGAAAGAATTCGCCTAATAATACAAAAGCAGTGGCACTGTATATATTTCGGGAAAGGAAATTTTTCAAAAATTCTATCCCGCCGTCATCATCATCCATCATGTTATAGCAATGTGCTACTTCATATAATGTAATCTCATCTTCCGGCATCACATCCAACACTCTTTTAAAGTATTCGATGGCTTTGACATAATTGTCGATTTTTTGATAGAGATAAGCAATCCTTAAATAAACATCCGATTCAAAATATTTGTCCGTATCGGTGATAAATTCCAATGATTTTTTGTAGCACTGTATGGCTTTTTCATGCTGTTGAAGTTGATTGTAAATATCTCCCTTCACAAGAAACCATTCTGCATCCGGTTGGAAGTTGGGTTCATATTGGTTAATTATTTCCAATGCCTTTTGCGGCTTGTGTGCTTCCAAAAAAGATCTCGCCTGCAACAATATAACTCCCGAGGATCCGGGATAAAATTGCAATGCAAGTTCAATGGCACCTTGAGCTTTTTGATGTTGATTGGTAGCAAGATAATAGTCAATTATTTCTTCAAACTCATCCAGGTCAAGAAATACAGGAGATCCGCTTTCCAGCGATTTTTCATATTTATCCAACAAATCGCGAAATTCCTTGTATTCATCGAAATCGTCCCAATCAAAAAAACTATCGTCCATGTACTATTTTTTACAAATTTAAAAAATCACCAAAAATTTTGGGTCTTTTTTTGCAAATTTTATACACCCGGGCGAATTTTATTCAAAACATACGTTTTTTCAAAAAAAATTCATTGTTTTGCGGCAAAATTAAAGAAACATGAAAGGAAATATCACTTTTACCATGATTAAGCCGGAAGCTGTTGAAAAAAATTTTACCGGTGATATTTTAAGTATGATAACTTCTGCGGGATTTAGAATCAAAGCTTTAAAAATGACTCGTCTCAGCAGAGAATTGGCCGGTAAGTTTTATGAAGTTCACAAAGAGAGACCTTTCTATGCTGAGTTAGTTGAATACATGTCGTCCGGACCGGTAGTGGCTGCAATCCTGGAAAAAGAAAATGCTGTAGAAGATTTTCGTAAACTAATAGGGAGCACCGACCCTGCAGAAGCTGCAGAAGGAACTATTCGTAAAAAATTTGCAGAATCAAAAGCCAAAAATGCCATTCATGGAAGCGACAGCAACGAAAATGCCCGCATCGAGGCCTCATTTTTCTTTTCGGCTTTCGAACAATTTTAAATTTTCAATTGCATAAATAAAAAATTAAAGTATATTTGCAGCCCAAAAATTGAGTAAACAATTTTCTTATGAAAAGAACATATCAACCATCTAAAAGAGTTAGAAGAAACAAACACGGATTCCGTGAAAGAATGGCCAGCAAAGACGGTAGAAAAGTTTTATCCCGTCGCCGTAAAAAAGGCAGAAAAAAACTGACTGTATCCGACGAAAAAACATACAAAAGAGTCAGATTGTAATTTTTCCGAATAACTATTGGAAAAGCCCGGAAAACCGGGCTTTTTTGTTATAAACACAGCGGTATTCCGTTCATTGCCCGTCATGAAAATTTGTATCATAACCGAAGCAAGCATCAGCAAAGGTTTTGGTCATCTAACCAGAATGATGGCTATTTATCAGGTCTTTGAGCTTCATGGCATTGTACCTGTCCTGATTGTCAACGGAGACACCTCCATCAACCCCCTATTAAAAAACTGTCAGGCACATGTTTTTGACTGGATTGAACAACCGGAATATCTGACAGAGATTATACAAGGCAGCGACATCGTGGTCATTGACAGTTATCTTGCCGGCCTTGACCTTTATCGTGCTATTCGACAACACACTAAGATTGCTGTCTATTACGACGACAATAACCGTTTGGCATATCCTCCGGGAATAGTCATCAATGGAAATATACACGCAAAACACCTCAAGTATCCATCTATCGAAGGTGTTGAATATTTGCTGGGCGTAGAATATTTACCCATGAGAAAAGAATTTTGGGATTTGCCGGCAAGAATAATTCACAAAGAATTGACGAGCATTATGCTAACTTTTGGCGGAGATGATTTTAGAAATCTTACTCCGGTTGTTTTGTCTATCATCAAGAAGAAATTACCCACATTACAGAAAAATGTCATCATTGGAGGAGGATATAAAAATATTGACCAAATCAAAAAAACTGCCGACCAAAACACTAATTTGATATATTTGCCTGATGCAGGATTGATGAAAAAAACCATGTTGGAAAGCGATATAGCCATAAGTGCCGGGGGACAAACTCTGTATGAACTTGCCGCAACAGGCACTCCGGCAATGTCTATTTTAACTGCAGACAACCAATCCGGAAATGTAGCTTATTGTGAAAAAGCCGGATTTAGCATTCACCTTGGCAATTGGAATGATCAAAATCTGTCATCCGTATTACTTTCAAATCTGGAATCTATGATTAGTTACGAAAAGAGACAAAGCATGTCACACATGGGTCAAAACCTCATCGATGGGCAGGGGGTATTCAGAATTTACAGGGAATTAATGAAAAAAATTCAATAAACATACTATTGTGAGTGCCGAAAACATCATCATTGCAGCCATCAAGTCTTGGAACCTCCGAAACGCTGAAGTTTTGAAAAAACAACTTGACGGTAGTTATCAAATACATATCATCCACCGAAAGGAAGACCTCAACAACACATGGTTACAAAAACTAAACCCCAGCTATATTTTTTTTCCTCACTGGTCATGGAAAATACCTGAAGCGATTTATGAAAACTACGAATGTGTGGTTTTTCATATGACAGATTTACCTTTTGGCCGAGGAGGCAGTCCATTGCAAAATTTAATACGGCAAAAAATTTACCGCACAAAAATTTCGGCCATCAAAGCCGGTCAGGAAACCGACGGAGGAGACATTTATTTGAAGAGGGATTTTTACGTTGGTCTTGGCAGTGCCGAAGAATTGTATATGAGTGCATCAGACATAATTTTTTTCGACATGATACCTTATATTCTCAGCCATCGTCCGATACCTGTTCCACAACAAGGCACGCCTGTCTATTTCACAAGACGAAAACCCGAAGAAAGCGATATGTCCCATCAACATTTTGAAACATTGCAAGATATTTATGACTTTATCCGTATGGTAGATGCCGAAGGATATCCCCGAGCTTATATTCAACTTGGTCAATTTAAAATAATTTTCTCCGGCATTCAAAAAAAATCCGGTCTTTTGACCGGAAAATTTGAAATTACAGAAGATTTCGGTCAATCTTAAAAATGAAAATATGAAGAAAACTTTGCTATTGGTTTATGCCCATCCCGATGATGAAGTATTGGCGTGTTTCGGCACGGTGGCCCGGCTTATTCAGGAGGGCTGTGAGGCCTATACTTTGATTTTGGGCGAAGGTGTTACCTCAAGAGACGATAAAAGAAACCCTGATGCACGTCAGCAAGAGCTGAAAAAATTGAAAAACGAGATTGTCAAAGCAAATGAAGTGATTGGAATTAAAGAGGTGTTTACTTGCGATTTGCCCGACAATCGTTTCGACAATGTCGACCTATTGGATGTTGTCAAAGAAGTGGAGAAAATCAAAAACAAAATAAAACCGTCTATAATTTTCACTCATTCACAACATGATCTTAACATAGATCATCAAATTACCTACCGTGCCGTTTTGACTGCTACCCGCCCCATTCATGGAGAAACCGTCAAGGAAATTTATGCCGGCGAGATTCTTTCTTCTTCGGAATGGAATTACCCTTTGAAATTTTCACCAAACGTTTATTTCAATATTGAATCAACCATAGAACTCAAAGTTAAAGCTATGGCAGAATATCAAAATGAACTGCGTGAGTACCCTCATCCCCGGAGTTTGGAAGGAATTCGTATAAAAGCCAAACAAAGAGGGCTGGAAGTTGGTTGTGCTTACGCTGAAGCTTTCGAATTGATCAGAAGTTTGCGTTAATGAAATCAAACATCGACATATTAAATATAGACGATTGTACACTCATCAATTTTACACAACTGCCCCATTCCGAACTCGAAAACATTTTAAAATGGAGAAATCATGAAAGCATCAGGCGTTGGATGTATAACGACAAAATAATCTCCTTCAAAGAACACTTGCAATTTGTGGAAAATCTTAAAAATAATTCTTCAGATCTATATTTCTTGGTAAAAAAAGATGAGGCGGAATTAGGTGTGATTTATTTTAATCAAATCAATCAAACACACAAAAGATGCTTATTGGGCATCTATGCAAACCCTTACAACAAAAGAAAAAGTAAAGGTAAAATTATGATTGAGTTGATAAAAAAAACGGCGTTTGATGTGTTAAATTTGCATACATTAAGATTGGAAGTTATGGAAAACAATCAAAAAGCCATAGAACTATATAATCAAGCAGGATTTGAAGTTGAAGGGACCTTGAGAGATTATGTTTTCAGGGATAACCGTTGGTATAATGTCATAATTATGTCTCAAATTAATCCAAAAGAAAAAAGCATATGAAAATTTCCAATTTCGACATAAATGAAAAAGTGTTGATTGTTGCCGAATTATCTGCCAATCACGGACAAGACATCCGGATAGCCAAAGACACTATTTATGCCATGAAAGAAGCCGGTGCCGATGCAGTGAAATTGCAAACATACACTCCGGATACGATGACCATCGACAGCTCAAATGACTATTTTCAAATCAAGTACGGTACTCTTTGGGATGGAATAACGCTGTACAATCTATACCAAGAGGCCTATACTCCCTGGGAATGGCATCACGAACTCAAGGAATTGACCGAAAATTTGGGCATGATATTTTTTTCAACGCCATTTGATAAAACCTCTGTGGATTTTTTGGAAACTCTGAATGTCCCTGCATACAAAATTGCATCTTTTGAAATTACAGACCTGCCATTGATAGAATATGCCGCCTCTAAAGGCAAACCTATGATCATTTCCACCGGCATAGCCACTTTATGTGAGATACAAGAAGCTGTTGATACTTGCAAAAAAGTCGGCAATGATCAAATAGTGTTATTAAAATGCACTTCAGCGTATCCTGCACCGTATGATGAAATCAACCTCAGGACCATTCCAAATTTGAAAGAAACGTTTGGTGTCGAAGCAGGATTGTCGGATCACACATTGGGTACAGAAGTGCCTGTGGCTGCCGTAGCTTTAGGGGCCAGAATCATAGAAAAACATTTTATTCTTGACAAAAGTATCGATAGCCCTGACAAAGAATTTTCTTTAACTCCCGGCGAATTTAAAAACATGGTCGATGCCGTAAGAAATATTGAAAAGGCATTGGGCAAAATCACCTATGAATTGACCGAGAAATCGAAAAAATCGAGAGTTTTTGGCCGTTCTTTGTTTATTGTGAAAGACATCCATGCCGGGGAAATTCTGACAGAAGATCATGTAAGATCGATTCGTCCCGGTGTGGGCCTTGCTCCCAAATATCTTTCCGATGTGATTGGTAAGAAAGTACGTGTAAGCATTAAAAAAGGAACTCCGCTGAGTTGGGATTTGTTGGAGTGAATGAATTTAGAATAATTTCTCTATTATTCCATTGGACGAAAGAATCCGGTATTTCCATTCAAGCATTTGCCAATCGGTCGGATTGTCTACATCTTGTATGAAATATTCCGGCAAGACAATAAATCCGCTTTCAGACGTAATCAATTGTCCGGCTTGTATAAATTTTTCTACATCAAACCAGTAAAACTGACCGGCATCATAATATGCTTCAGGAAGGTCCTGTGTACGCTTATTTTGATTTTCAGGAAAAATAAATTTTATATAACCATTTTCATCTGCTGTCAAAGCACGGAAGATTGAAGACGGAAATTTGACCACAGGGAAAACAGAGTGATACTTGCCGGTAAGCAATTTTTTAAAACCTTCTTCCAAAAATTTGATTTGCAACAATGGGGTTACCGGATAAATGCAACAAGCCCTGACGGGCAAAAGATTAAGTTCTTTCCATTGTTCAACAACTTCTTTCAATACATCCGATGTTGTGGCATAATCATTGGCATTGAGTGCACTTCGGGGCATAACTTCCGCTCCATATTTAGCTGCAATTGATGCTATTCCGGGGTCCTCGGTAGAAACAAAAATCTTATCGAACAAACCGCTTTTTTGGGCTGTTTTTATTGGGTAGGCAATCACCGGTATTCCATTAAATTCTTTGATATTTTTCCGGGGTATACGTTTACTGCCACCTCTTGCAGGAATTATGGCATATGACAATGCTTTTACAGGCATATTAGACAGGTTGAAAGTCGGGATACAAATGTTTTTTAATCAGATCTCTTATCTCTTCTACGGTAAGAAATTTATCGTTTGTGCCTGAATTGTACTGAAAGCCCTCAGGCACTTTCACGGCATTGAATTGCTTGATGAAATCGTTAACATCAAATAAGGGCATACTGGGAAGTATCACGTAATATTTACCGGTATCATAAGTAAAGTAGGAGTCGGAAGAGGTAATCATTTCCTCGTGAATTTTCTCTCCCGGCCTTATGCCGACAATGACTTTTTCACAACCGGGGGCAATGGCTTCGGCCAGATCGGTGATTCGATAGGATGGTATTTTTGGAACAAATATCTCCCCTCCCCAAGCATTGGCCAGTGCATGAAAAACAAGATTTACTCCTTCGTCGAGTGTTATGTTAAATCTTGTCATTTTAGGGTCCGTTATAGGGATGATGCCCTCTTTTCTTTTTTGCATAAAAAATGGTATGACAGAACCTTGCGATCCCATCACATTGCCATATCTTACCACAGAAAAACGTATATCCCTTTTCCCTTTGATGTTGTTGGCTGCAATAAAAAGCTTGTCAGACACCAATTTGGTTGCACCATAAAGATTGATGGGCGCAGCTGCTTTGTCGGTAGATAACGCCACCACCCTTTTGATTCCATTGCGCAATGAAGCCATGATTAAATTTTCGGCTCCAAGTATATTGGTTTTGACCGGTTCCATTGGATTGTATTCGGCAATCGGCACATGTTTTAACGCAGCCGTGTGAATTATGTAATCAACATCTTCGGTGGCCATCAACAAACGGTCAAAATCGCGTATATCTCCTATAAAAAAACGTAGAAATGGATATTGTTTTGATGGGTATTGTTGAGACATGTGGAATTGTTTATGTTCGTCGCGAGAATAGATGATTAGCTTCTTAATTCCCGGCCATTCTTGCAAGATTCGTTTTACCAACCTCTGTCCCAATGAACCGGTTCCGCCGGTGATTAATACAGTTTTATCATTTAAATCAAGCGTTTGCATCCGTCATTAATTTATGCAACAAATGTAACTGAAAATTTATTCTTATGAAAACTTCACAAAAATTTGCTTTAAAGGTTGAATTGCCGCGCTGAGATAAAATTTATTTTGACAGATTATTACAGAATTTGTATACTTTAATGTATTTTGACAGATTCAAGATTGGGAATGTGAAAATTGGTATTATATTTGCAGGCCATTAAAGAAAAAAATTATGAAAAGGATATTTTTTATGGCTTCATTATCCGTTTTGTTAACATCTTGTGCAACCAAGATTCCAATCAACCAGGCCGTAATTGAACAATATGGGCTTGGTGAAGAACAATTAAAAAGTTTACAATATTGGGTGTCAAGTGATATCACGTTGGTAAGAGGTGAAAAAAGTGAAGAACAAAAAAACATTGACCAAACCGGTAAAGTGGTGATATCAAGTTCTTCGATTATGGATCAGGTTATCATCCCGAAAAATACTCCGGGGGTTTGTGTTAAGGTTTACGATAAGAATAAAATAGCCGTTTCGTTTGAAACCGACGACAAATTTTTAGTTTTTGGTGACGTGAATAACCGGGGACGATTTACGTTGCTTGCTGCAGAATGGAAAGACGGACGTGGGAAATTGGATTATGGCGGACAGGTCTATTATGCCCAACCGGGTTCTGCCAGCACTTACCTTCTGATCAAGCTGAAAAAAATTAAGAAATATAAAAAACAAGCCCGTGTAGTGAAAGGTAGAAAAGTGAATTAATAAGAGTTTTTATATGAACTAATAAAAAAGCCGCAACTGTTGATACGGCTTTTTTATTTTGTGGTCTTTTTTTGGCAAATTAGATTTTGCAGCCGGCGGTGAGCGGATATCCCGCAGCCACGAGGCCCGGCCGGCAGGCCGCACGGCAGCCGACGGCAGGAGGATCGACGTGCGGCCTGCCGGCCGTTTGGCCAAGGGGCGAGGAATAGCAGCGAACCGCCGAATAGCTGCCCAATAGATTCCAATAGATTTAAGTAAGGGTTTTTAGTGTCCGGCTCTTGTTGAGGGATAAAACAATTCTAGGGCGCGATCAGGAAAATCAGTGATGATTCCATCCACGTTCATTAATGCCATACGAAGCATCTGCCGTGGTTCATTGACAGTCCATACGTTTATTTTTTTGTTCATACGATGAATTTTTTGTACAAGAAGTGGCGTAACATATTTGTAGCTAACTCCAAATTCGGTGACAAAATGAAAACGTTGCAAGCGTCCGGCAGAGACATACTTGTCGCGTTGAATGATGCCGGCGTTGAATACGAGAAGTTTGTGCAAAACAATGTTAGGGTTGATTTGATGAAATCTCCGCAACACCACATTGTCGAAAGAGTTGACATAAATCCAGTCGAAGGCATTGAAATCTTTAATGATTCGGTGAATGCGGTTTTCAATGCCGGGATATTTTCGGTAGGAATGTTTTAATTCAAGATGAATGGGGACTCTACCATTGACTAAATCAATGACCTCCTCCAATAATGGCACTTTCTGAAAAGAGAAATGTGGAAAAAGCTTGGCGGCATTTGCTTTTGACAGTTGATCATAAGTCATTTTCTTAATTTGACCTTTGATATCAGTGGTTCGATTGGTTGTATCGTCATGTATAACAACTATTTTGTGGTCATAAGTTTGATGAATGTCAATCTCAATGCGATGAACACCGAGCCGAAGGGCTGTTTCTACGGAAATGAGCGTATTCTCAGGCGCCAGCCCTGCCGCACCACGATGACCTATGATGAGTGGCTTACGATTCATGCCAATTTAATAAATGTTGATATAGCAAATGTGTGGGTAAGCCCATGACTGTATAAAAGGAACCATTGATAGATTTTATTTTGCAAAGCCCCAACCAATCTTGTGCACCATAGCTTCCTGCTTTATCAAATGGTTGATGGTTGTTGATATAATAATCAATTTCTTGCTCGGTCAAAGGCATAAACGTAACTTCACAAGCATCTACATCAACCACTTGTTTTCCCAGAGAAGTCAAAGCAATGGCCGTAAAAACCGTATGAGTGCGACCTGATAGCAATTGTAACATTTTTCTTGCTTCATTGAAGTTGACAGGTTTGTTAAGAGCTTGTTGATTGTGCCACACAATTGTATCGGCGGTTATGGCAATTTGATTTTGATTCAATTGAGACCTTATGCTGTTGCCCTTTTTTTGGGCCAGATATTTGGCAATGTCAGCGGCTTTGATGTGAGAAGGATATGATTCATCAATATCAACAGGTTGCAACTTAAAGGGAATTCCCATTTTTTGCATTAATTCCATGCGTCTTGGGGAAGAAGAAGCCAAAATGATTTCGTAACGTTGTAAAACATGGTTTATCATCCCAACACACTTTTATAGAAAAATGGAAGATACAGAATGCCCATCAACATGATCCATTTCATCAAAGTTGAGGCAGTATGAAATTGCCGCCGATCTTTGGCTTTTTGAATAATTCTGATAAAAAACAAAGCCGGTAGTTCAATGGCAAGAATGCCATAAATAACAAAACCATAGTTTTTTAATTCCCATTGTATCCATTGAAAATAAACAAACGCCAAACCAAGTAAAATCATGGCGAAATAAACAACATTTTTAGTTTTATCTATGCCGTGGGCAACGGGAAAAGTTTGACAAAAATAACGTTTGTCTCCTTCAATATCTTCAATGTCTTTTACAAGTTCACGCACAAATGTGGTCAAAAATGAGAAAAGAGCATAGGCCAAAATCCAGGACAGAATATTGCGCATGCTTTGTAAATACAAATAAATCCATTCTTCACCGACATCCTGTGGCAATATTTGCATCCGTTGAGCCAAAATATCACGATAGTTGACGAATAAATAATACAAATCATAAATACCTGACGACAAAGGGACCAATGCAGCCAAAAATGAGATGACAAGATTACCTGTCAAAGACATACATTTAAATGAAGTGGAATAAAACCATAGCAGTCCAATAGCCATAATTTGTATCAGAACAAAGGAATAATTTCCGGTGAAATGTGCAGCCGGTATACACAAGATAAAGCCCGCTGCACTTAAAAGAAAATGCAGCGTAATGACAAAAGATCTTGAGAAAAAAGTACCAACGATGGTTCTATCGGGTCTGTTGATCAAATCGATTTTTGTATCAAAATAATCATTAATTAAATAGCCGGCTGCGGCAATCATTACAGAACCGATGACCAACAAAAAAAACCAAACCGTGGGCAAAGGAAGTTGAAATCCATTAATCTTCAGCAAAGGAAATATCACGGCATAGCGAATGGCAACCATGGTAGCAGCCATGAGCAACAGATTTTTCCACCGGATCAGGGTAAAAAATTTTGACAGGTTACTCATGACACAAATTCATTGTTTTGATGAGAATAATTTAAAATTTCATGATATAAACTGTCTCTTTCTACGGCTTCATATCCGGAGGATTCGATAAGTTGCACGATCTCGGTGGTGGACATAGCCGGATGTTGCTCCTCACTTCCGGCCATGCTGTATATTTTGGTAGTATCGTCAATGGTACCGTCTATGTCATCCACACCAAAAGACAACAACAATTGGGCCGATTGCCTGCCCAACATTGGCCAATAAGCTTTGATATGAGGGATATTGTCGAAATAGATGCGTGCAATGGCATAGGTTTTCACGTCATCAATCAATGTAGTTTCCGGGATATGAGACATTTCGTTGTTTTGATTGCGGAATTTTAAAGGTATGAAACAATTGAATCCGCCGGTTTGGTCTTGCAGGTGTCGAAGCAATGACATATGATGCACTCTATGAAAATAATTTTCAATATGGCCATAAAGCATGGTTGCGTTGGAATGCAAGCCGAGGCGATGGGCAGTTTCGTGAATGGCCAGCCATTGTTCGGCCGTGCACTTATCGGCACAAATTTTTTGACGGATTTCAGGGTGAAAAATTTCTGCTCCTCCTCCCGGAATAGAGTCCAGACCTGCATCGATCAAACGTCTGAATCCTTCCTCGTAAGATACTTTGGCTTTGCGAAACATATATTCATATTCAACGGCAGTAAATGCTTTAATATGTAAATCAGGCCAAAATGATTTGATATCCCGAAAGAATTTTTCATAAAACGGAAGGTTCATTTTGGGGTGCACGCCTCCCACGATATGAATTTCGGTTACATTTTTGTCTTTGAATGATTTAACCGTATTCAACATTTCATCATAAGTCATTTCCCAAGCTTCGGGTCTCTCTTTAAAACTGCGGGAATATGAACAAAATTTACAATCGAAGACGCACAGATTGGTAGGTTCTAAGTGAAAATTACGATTGAAAAACACTTTTTTACCATGCCATCTGTGTTTGACAAAATTAGCCAGGCTTCCCAACCATGCAACGGAAGCATGTTCAAACATATATAGGGCTTCGTCATCATCAATGCGTTTTTGTTCGATTACCTTTTCTGCTATTCTATCCAAACGGATATCTCCGGTTTCCAACAATGACTGCAAACTCTCAGAATGATTCATAAATATAGTGGTTTTTTGTGTAAAATTAGTGAAATTATAAATAAGCATACCACAATGTGCAATCTATCACAAATGACAAACGGCATATTAAAAATTGTCTCTAAAAATAAACGGTATCAATTTAAAGATAAAATGCTTATTTGAACTTACAAATGGCGTATTTTTTCCGACATAATTATTTTATGTTTGCACTATAAACCTAATAAAATTACAACTATGAAAAAAATTGTTTTATTTTCATCCGTGTTAATGTTTTCCATGGCTCATTCAAGAGCCCAAGATTCGTTGTATGCTCCGGCTGAACGGATATGTTTTAACTGGAACCAACCCAACTCTGTATGGGATTCTTCCTCAAAAGAAATCACTATCTATACCAATTACATCAAAGATGGTCAAGCTCTTGCAAAAGAACGCACTTTTTATAATTACATTGGAAATCAATGGGTGCCCAGCAACAAATATGGTTATCAATGGAACGGCTTTTTGTTGGAAAAAGATTCATCTCAGATGTATTCCGGTGGGACTTGGGTTAATTCCAATAGAACCCTTTATTTTTATAATCAAAATTATAAAGATACATTAAAAATATATGAAGGTTGGACGGGAAGCTCCTGGCAACCAAACGGCAAAATAACATCTATTTTCAATAATCAAAACAAATTAATAGAAAGAACTGGCTTCCAATTTTCCGGAGGAAATTTTGTTCCTTCATGGAAACAAAAATACCAATATGACAATAATGGAAATCAAATCGAGCAACTATTTCTTAGTTACAATAGCGGAACTCAGACCTTCGATTCAAGTGCAAGGAACTTAGCTACTTTTGATAATCTCAACCGTACAACAGAATGGATTAATCAAAGTTACATGAGCAATAATTGGAACAATATGAGCAGAATGACGTATGTTTATTCAGGATCAAACACAGAACCTTCCATCCAATATAATTTTAGTTGGGGCAGCAATCAATGGGATTCATCTGCTAAGGTAGTATATACCTATAATGGTCAAAATCAGGTAACACAAAGTATTTTCTACAATTATACATCCGGTTCTTGGGTGCCTTCATCAAAAACCGATATTTCATACAACAACAACGGTCAGGAAATAACAGTCAAATCCTATTCTTGGAACAACAACCAATGGGAAATACAGAATGTCGATACAAATGTGTATGACAATGTCAATGCTCTTGTTGAAGAAATTTCAAAGATTTGGGATAGTAATACAAACACTTTGGTAAATAACTATAGATGCATTTATACCAACATAAAAATCATGAGTATCAAAGAAAACGGCAGTGTTTCCATACACAAATGCAAATTTGCCAACCCATACAATGGCGGTTCAATTTTGTGCAATCTAAACGAACAAGAATATTACACTGTTTCGCTTTATGCTCTCAATGGACAATTGATAGATCACAGTTCTTTCCGTGGCAATATGCTCACCATCAAATCAGACCTCAAACCCGGTTTATACATCCTGCAAATCACCTCGGCAGATGGCAAAACAAACATCCGCGAAAAAGTAATTATAGAATAAAATGTAAACTAAGACAATTGATTGGAAAACAAAAAAGCGGGCAATTGCCCGCTTTTTTTGTTTGAATTTAAATTTCAACTCCCTAATTGAGCAAATCTTATGAAAGTTTTTATAAATGAATCACTTCTCCATAAGCAGCGGCAGCCGCTTCCATGATTGCTTCACTCATAGTCGGGTGCGGATGAACAGCTTTGATGATTTCATGTCCGGTGGTTTCAAGTTTTTTGGCCACCACAATTTCAGCAATCATTTCGGTGACATTATAACCTATCATATGAGCGCCAAGAAGTTCTCCATATTTGGCATCAAAAATCAGTTTGACGAAACCATCTTTATGTCCGGCAGCACTGGCTTTTCCGGATGCGGTGTAAGGAAACTTGCCTACCTTGATTTCATATCCCTTTTCACGGGCGGCCTTTTCAGTCAATCCCACAGAAGCAATTTCGGGCGAACAGTATGTACAGCCGGGGATGTTGTTGTAATCAAGTGGTTCGGGATCAAGCCCCGCTATTTTCTCTACGCAAATAATCCCTTCGGCTGATGCCACATGAGCAAGAGCCGGACCGGGAATAACATCCCCAATTGCATAATAACCGGGAATATTGGTACGATAATATTCATCTACTTTGATTTTTCCTTTGTCGGTAACGATTCCGACCTCTTCAAGACCAATATCTTCAATGTTTGCCGTGATACCCACAGCCGACAATACTATATCACATTCTATGGTTTGTTCTCCCTTATTATTCTTAATTTTCACTTTACACCCTTTATTTACCTCCACGCCGGTCACTTCAGTGGAAGTAAAAATTTCTATGCCCATTTTTTTAAATGATTTTTCCAATTGCTTGGCCACTTCTTCATCTTCATTTGGGACTAAAGTGGGCATATATTCAATGATGGTAACATCTGTACCCATCGCCTTGTAGAAATATGCAAATTCAACTCCGATGGCTCCGGAACCCACGACTACCATTTTTTTAGGTTGTTTTTTTAGTGTCATTGCTTCACGGTAACCAATCACGTATTGGCCATCCTGCGGAAGATTTGGCAATTGACGGGATCTTGCACCGGTCGCAATAATGATATGCTTTGCACTGTATTCAGTAGTTTTACCATCATCAGCAGTAACAGTAATTTTTTGCCCCGGCTTTACACGCCCATAACCTTTGATTACGTCAATTTTATTTTTACGCATCAAAAAATCAATACCTTTGCTCATGCCTGCTGCAACTTCGCGGCTTCGTTTAATCACAGAATCAAAATCCGGCTTTGCATCAGACACTTTAATGCCAAAATCTTCGGCATGTTTAATGTATTCAAACACTTGGGCACTTTTCAATAATGCTTTGGTGGGAATGCATCCCCAATTAAGACAAATTCCTCCCAATTCGGCTTTTTCGACAATGGCTGTTTTCATGCCCAATTGAGCAGAACGAATGGCGGCCACATATCCACCGGGACCGCTTCCCAAAACAATTACATCATAATTCATAAATCAATATTTTTATTTAAAATTCGGGGCTAATTTATGAATTATTTGTAAGATTCAACGGGTATGTTTTTGAAAAAAGATAAAATCCATCGAGTATTAAAAAAAGAAAACAAATGCATTAGAGAAGATTTTTAGAAATAAATAAATATTTGGAGTAAGAAATAAAAAAGCGGTGCGGACGGGACTCGAACCCGCGACCCCATGCGTGACAGGCATGTATTCTAACCAACTGAACTACCGCACCGTTTTTGCGATGGCAAATTTACAAATCTTTTTAAATCTTTTGCAAAATTATTTACTTTTTTTCTTTCCAATATGCTTTTTTGTTGAAGTTCAATCTTTTTACATCAAAACCTTTTACTTTCGGAATGCAGAAATGCTCCAACAATCTTTTATCTCAATGATTGTTATATTCCTTAAATTATTTTTATTAAGATTGTAAAATAATATAAACCTTGTATTAACGTTTATTATGCCATGAAAGGGCATTTATTTCTGTATATCATCTGGTTATATGTCAATTGCTGTTTTAATGTTTTTCAAGCACAAAACAATCAAAACAATGGAATGCTAAGCTTAGGATTACGTTCCACTATCAGCACATTTTCTCACGAAAATACAGGTTTAGGCACCGGCGGGCAATTTCGCATCCGGTTGTCGCCACGTGTAAATACGGATTGGTATTTTGATTATATTCTTAGCAACGACGGACAAATTCGTAGTTTATATTATCATATTGGTTGGTCAGTATTATATTATCCATTTCAATTTGAAGATAAAGTTAATTCCATTCAGCCGTATATCCTGGCAGGTCATTGTTTTGATTATAACCGAAAAGCCATAATTGAAAATGGCTTGAAAGCCGAGCGATTTGGAAGTGCCGTCCAGGCAGGTATCGGTGCTCATTACTTTATTGACCAATGGTTTGACATCTCTTTAACGACTCAATACATGACACATTTGACTTCATCGATTGAAGTAAACGAAACCCATGGCATCAAAAATTTTCAGCGTTCAAAACATGGTTTTGAAGGACATCTTTTAATCACCTTGAGTATCAATTATAAACTTGCCAAATTATGGGGATCAAAAATTTCTCAATAATCATTCTTCTATTTGCTTGTCAAGCCTTTGCCCAAACCGATGAGGTTAAATTGCCCCCTATTTTTGCCTCTCAACTTACATTTGCTCCTGCAAATTTTTGGAATATCGATTCCCGGCCAATTTACCTTCACGGTTCAATGCAACTATTTTTAAAAAACCAAAAAGCATTCTCGGGTGAAGCATTTTATTATATTGGCGAGCCCAACACCGATAAATTCATGTTCCACCATATGCTTTTTTTTGGAATTAATTTCTATAAAGTGAAAGGAATCAGTTACTGGTATGCCGGTCTTCAACCGGGACTTTCATACACTGCTGTCAATCCATTTCCATTTTCCCGAGAATACACAGCGGGCATCAATCCATTGTTTTCTGTCAATTTTGGCGGGCAATTTTTCATCTATCGATTTATGCATTTTTTTGTACAGATTAGAACCATCATGGGGCAACATTCTTTTGACCGCCCGATTTCTTTATTTCAATCTGTATTCTCTGCCGGTTTAGGATTTAATTTAATGTCGAATAATTCAAGGGGGGCCAATAGGTCTCAATAGATTTAATAAAACAAGGAGGTCCGGATCGATTAATGAAAGAGTTGTTTATAATTCTTTTCTAATGAATTTAAAACTTGTATGGTGGTATATTCATGAGGCAGGTTAATAGTCATGTCGGACCATGATGCAATTTGGTTAAACCCGATTTTACAATGAGAATTTGCCAAGTAGGAGATCCAAATAAATGAGCGATGATGCATGTGCGAAGTAAAATTCCAAAAAATTAACATATCAGACGGGTTGACCATCAAACGCTTTACGGCCTTGCTCTTTGGTATGCCCAACCAGTTGCAATCTTTATTCGTAAGAATTATCGGAGGTTTTGACGTCAATTTAACATTTTTGTTCCATTGATTTTTAATAGAATTATTTGCCATAATTATCCAATAAACTTCTTTGCCTTGCTTGGTAAAATAATCATCGACCGTATTAAGTATTTCTTGCGTAAGAGTGTTTTTATGAATAAGCACGATAATTTTCTTAATTTCATCCCATGGTTTGGGCTGAAGTGAAAGGGGCGGCTTTTTATTCAAGCGTCGGTTTAATAAAAAATAAAAAATTCGTCTTTTCATAAAAACTTCAGTTCAGTGATTTTATTTCCCAGTATCTTATTCACTCTTTCGAGAATTTCTTGACGTTTGTGAAACATAACATCCTTTACCACGGCCTCATCTACCTTAATCCAAAGAATTCCATTTTTAATTTTCAGATCTTGTGTAAAACGGGCCACCTGAGGTCCTACAATCTCTTCCCAATGTTTCATCAGTTCGTAGCGTTGAATGCGGTCTCCATAGCCATATGCATAGAGCAATTCTTTGATCATATCTCCAAAATTTTCATTTTTCATAGGCGTTCTGTATGTAAAATTGAATAGTTCCTTCCTAATTTACGAAAAATTTCCGGTATACGATCCAAATGCGTGTCGGTAATAAACATTTGTCCAAATTGATTTTGATTTAAAATCTCAAAAAATGCAAAAAGGCGTTTTTCGTCAATTTTATCATGAATGTCGTCAAGTAATAAAACCGGATAAATTCCGGTTTTGTTTTTTAAATAGACATATTGAGCCAATTTGAGAGCCAAAAGAAACGATTTTTGTTGTCCCTGGGATGCATATTTTTTCAAAGGTTTTTGTTCGATAAGTAGTTTTAAATCTTCTTTATGAATACCCTGTGTCGTGTATTGTAAGCGCAGGTCTTGTTCAATTGAGTTTTCCCACATCTCGAGGTAGGTTTGTCTCTCTCTGTTATGGTCATAAATTAATTGAACACTTTCTTGCTGCCCGGATATTTGCTTGTGAAAAAGATCAAATTGAGGTTGAATTTCATGCATAAAATTTACACGTTCGGTAAAAATATATTCTGCCTCTTTGTCCATTTTAAAATTGAATACTTCGAGCATTGAAGCAGAAGCATTGCCACTGATGTTTTTCAAAAGTGCATTTCGTTGTTTTAAAAATGAATTATAACTTATAAGTGCTTGCAAATATTTTTTATTCCATTGCGATATCGTGGCATCCATGAATTTTCTGCGCCAATCGCTTCCTTCGAATATCAATCGGTTATCTTCGGGGCTTATGATAACAAGAGGAATTTTTCCTATATGATCGGAAATCTTGTCTTGCACCAAGTCATTCACTTTAATTATTTTTTTTCCATTTTTTGAAAAATAAACCCTGACATTCTTTTCTTCTTTGTATTTGAATTTACCTTCTATGGCATAATATTCCTCTCCTTCATAAATTAATTGAGAATCCAGAGAATTCAAAAAACTTTTGGTCATCGACAACACATGGATGGCATCAAGTATGGTGGTTTTGCCTGTTCCATTAGGCCCAACAATTACATTTGATTGCAAATCGAACATTAACTCTCGTAAACGGTAATTTTTAAAATTTTCTATTTTTAATGTTGTCAAATGCATAAAGCAAAAAAAACAAAAGAGCCGGAATTTGTCGGCTCTTTTAATGAAATTTATGATTTAAAAGACGTTGGAAAGTAATTCTATTCTTCTCCTTTTTCTTTTGATTCTTTTGATGTAGATTTTTTGGCAGTAGTTTTCTTTGATGCAGTTTTTTTGGTTGTGGTTTTCTTGGCCGTTTCCTTTTTTTCGGCAGTTTTTTTCTTAGCGGCTTTGGCTTCTTCCACAACAGCTTCTACAGCCTCTTTTACTTCTTTTTTGGTAACAGGTTTAGAAACTTTTGTTTTTTTTCTTTTGCGAGAGTTGCCATATGTGCCTCTCCAAATTTTCCCTCTTTTGGTTTTTTTATCTCCTTTTCCCATAATTTTTGTTTAAAAAATTTGATTGCAAATGTACATTAATTTTTTTATATTAAAAAAAGGTTTGTTGAATCATCATTTCAAGGCACATCAAGATGATTGCACATATAAACTCCATATTGTGAAGTTCGAACAAAATTTTTCCTCATAATTATTCACATTGGCAGCAATCCTTTACCTGAATCAAAAAATTTCCGATAAATAAAAATCAATGAAGGTTGATTATTGCCCTTGCCCGAGGGAATAGCCGGGTTTACCATCAAACATATACAGGTTTTCGGTTTTAATGACCTCCACCCCCACCTCAATGGCTTTTTGCAACAAACGGACAATGTCTTGATGCGAAATAGCTTTTTTGTCTTTATGCTCAAAACGGCAGCGCCAATGGTCTGTACAAAAAGTTTCTTCAAATCCACCGGGCCAAACTTTCACACCACGATTGGTAATCATCACCAAATGTATCCCGTTACATTCCATTTGTTGTAACTTTTGAGCCAATTCATCCGGATTTTTTCCCGGCCAATCGGCAAATATATCCACACCCACAAGAGTTTTTTCAATATCAGTAGGTCTTTGATATGGAGGAATTTTAATGGATGTCGAATTGGCATACGTAACGGGTTTGATCATTTGAGGTTTTTTCCCTAATCTTGATATTACGGCCTCTGCAAACTCATCGGTAGTTACTTTAATTTTGCTGATACCTTCTTTGTATATATCTGCTGTATGCACACCGTCTTCTATTGTACACAACCAGGCATTTTGCACTTTTTCGGCCACGTCGTTTTGTCCTATATGATTAAGCATCATGATGGCTGCTTGTAATAACCCTGAAGGATTGGCTATATTTTTTCCGGCAATATCGGGTGCCGAACCATGAATAGCTTCAAACATGGCAAAATCTTCTCCTACATTGGCAGAACCACCCAAACCAACAGAACCGGTTATCTGGGCTGCCACATCACTCAAAATGTCGCCATAGAGATTTAATGTTACAATAACGTCGAATATTTCCGGTGTATCGGCGAGTCGTGCCGTAGCAATATCAATGATCCAATGGTCGGAAGCTATATCAGGATATTCTTTGGATATTTCTTCAAATATACGGTGAAACATTCCGTCGGTTTGTTTCATGATATTGTCTTTGGTGAAGCAGCTCACCTTTCTCCTGCCCTGTTGGCGGGCATATTCAAAAGCATAACGAATAATTTTTTCGCACCCCGGGCGGCTAATCAATTTTAAACATTGCACAACCTCCCTTGTTTGTTGATGCTCTATACCGGCATATAAATCTTCTTCGTTTTCGCGAATGATCACCAGATCCACTTCGGGATGTTTGGTTTGGATATATGGATGCAAACTCCTGCAAGGCCTGACATTGGCAAACAAACCAAGTGTCTTGCGTATGGTAACATTCAAGCTTTTATATCCACCACCTAATGGCGTTGTAATAGGAGCTTTTAAAAATACTTTATTTCTTCTTATAATTTCCCATGCATCCGGAGCTATGCCCGAGGTATGGCCGGATTTGTAAACTTTCTCTCCTATTTCTACTTCGTCAATTTCAATCTCTGCCCCTGCCGCTTTTAATATTTTCAAAGTAGCGTCCATTATTTCCGGGCCTATGCCATCTCCTTTTGCTATTGTAATTCGCTTCATTTCTCTTTTTTTCGGACAAACATAATCATTTAAAATTTTTTCTTAAAAATATTTTTGGGTAATTTTATTTTTCAATAGAATTCATATAAATGAATTCCAATTGCTTTCTTAAGAATTGATCCTTTTGGTATTTTTGGTTTGATTTCACTTAAAACAATTGTTTATTTGCATAGTAAAAAAATAATTGTATCTTTGCCGTAATTATTTACTAACTTTTTAATTTTTTGCTATTGATACGATTCTGAAATATTTGCCTTAAAGTTCTCTTTCAAGGCATTTCTTATTCATAAAATCAAATTTATTTATTAACCAAAAAAAACAACTATTATGAACATTTATGTAGGAAACATCGATTTTAAAGTGGAAGACCACGAATTGAAATCTCTTTTTGAACAATTTGGAGCTGTGGATTCAGCCAAAATTATTAAAGACAAATTCACAGGCCGTTCGAGAGGTTTTGGGTTTATTGAAATGCCCAACGAATCCGAAGCAAAAAACGCTATCGAACAATTGGATGGAGAATTGCTTGGCACCAGAAACATTTTAGTAAAAAAAGCTATGCCTCAAAGAGAAAGATAATTCCCTGACAAGCATATCTTTATCACTTGTTTTACTTTATTACCTCGATAAAGTTTGCTCCAATTGCCTGTAAATGAAATTTATTTTTATGGGTAGTTGAATTAAAAAACAAGTTTACTGGGAATAATTTTTCGATTTAGAAAAACCTAATCCATTTGGCCTGAAGGGTAAATTGACTTAATCCTTCGGGCCTTATTTTTCTGGCTTTAACCGGGAAACCCAATAGAAACTCCCACTTGGAAGTTTCATGTGGCTGATAATGCCATGTGGAATTTATATTTATAGTGAGACCTTTGCTTCCGTATATCAAAATTTCACCGGAATTTTCATCTACATATTTATCGTTGTCCAAATGATAAATTGTCAGAAGACCCAAAGATTGTTTCCAGCGCGGGTTTTTATATTTTAATGAATGAGAAATTCTTAGAATCAAATCAGGCATACGAATAAAGTTTTTTGTCGTAACGTATAAACCCGTCAATTCATTTAAATAAACCCCGGACTCAAACTGATTACCATTTTGAATCAGTGGTTGTTGCCAGGCAGTGGAAAACAACCACCTGCGGTATTCGAAAGCAAGACCTGTGATGAGATCATAAGTGCCCAATGTAGTTTGATAAGCCATTGGCAAGGCGTATCCATCTTTCTTTATGTTGGCATCATTAAAAGGTATCTTCCCCCCGGCGATCAATTTCAAATTTTTATAGAAATTGATATTAGCAGCTACAATTACATCCGACAAACCTGTTACCAAACCCAATGGGCCGTATTTTATTGCAGAAGACAATTGTATAGAAAGAAGAAAATTTTTCCTTATCCATTGCCCCTCAACAATCCATGCTCCAATCCAAACCCGGTATCTTGTTTGACCTATACCAATGGCGTTGGAGATAGTGAAAGCATTTTCTGAAGAAGTTTTATCATACAATGAATCATCTTCCTCTATATCATGTCTGATGCCCGATATAGAACATGCCCCGGCATCGCTGCAACCTTGCGAGGCAACATCGTGAATCTGAAACAGGGCAGAAAATACCAACAACCCTTTCAAAAAACTTTTTAAAGTGTCAATATGCATTTGATTGCATTTTTATGGTATATTTTGTAAAATTTCCCATACGCCGGCTCTGATTTTATAATTTCGGTCGAAATGCCTCCAAAGAATCTTTTTGTTTTTACCAATAATGAAAGTAGCGGGAACCGGGAGAAGTTGCTCATCTTGTCCGTGAGCATCTTTTAAATCTGCTCCGGCAAATGTGTTATATAAAAATAAAGTAGAGTTTGACGGCTTGAATAAAACATCAAACATTGCAGCAATTTTATACCCTTCATCATGCAACAATATAAATTCTGCACCGGTTTTTTGTTGTGTTTTTGCCAACAACTCAGGTTTCTCAGGCGAAATAGCCACAACTTTGGCGCCTTTCTGATAAATAAATTTAATACTGTCTTGCAAATTACTCAAATATCTATTGCAAACCGGACACCACTGGCCTCTGTAAAATATCAAGACCAACGGGCCTTCTTTTAATGACTGATATAAGTCGAATGTATCTCCATATTGATTAATGGCTTGAAAATTTTCTATGCTATCACCTACATTTAAACCATTTATCTCATCCAAGGATTTTATCTTTATCTGGGAAAAACAAAAACTTTGAACTATAAAAATAAAAATTGAAAAACTTGCAATTTTTTTCATAATATTAACTTAAAAATTTCTGCAACGATAAAAAGTATTAGTAAAATTTTCTTACTTAATTTACAATTGATTGTCATTTATACTTCTCCCCGATTTTCAACAAAATGGCGGGATTTTGATAACCAAACAATTGGTGTTTTGTTTTTCCATTGTAATGCATATAAATACAATGAGGAAATTGCAATATTCTGTATTGGTGGACTAACTCTTTTCCCTTTTTGGAATTGGCCGGTATTAACACATTGATATAATTTTCGTTGTAAAACCTTGAGACATTCATCTCAGTGAAAACACTTTTCATCATCCTTTGACTGTCATCATTGGCAGAATCCATAACAAAAACAAATAAATTTCTTTTTAAATCTCTTGCTTTTTGAGTGATTTCGTCCCAATTTCCTTTTTCAAAATAAATCTGTTCATATGAATCATTTTCATCTAAAAACACTATGTCTTTAAGCCAAAAAAGTGAACTGAACATGACAATTACCGTAAAAAATAACAGGAATTTAACCGGTATAAATATGATATTTTTCATGATGCTTTATTATTTCTTTGCAATATAGTATGAAAATATGGCATTTCCTGACAAATTACCATTAATTAACCAACATTCTTGCATTGCCAAACATGATTTAAAGATTTTTTTAACCGGTTTTCTTTTTAATTGAAATCAATTAGTTTATGTTTCGTAACATTTTAAACCTGTTGGTATGTTGAAAATTTGTCTGATGAAAATTTGACTTTATCAACAGAAAATATAAAACATAATTTAATTTTACACAAAATTTGTTTTCACATGTCATTGATAGAACATTTACAATCAACCCCACTCGATTGGATTAGCATTTTATTTTTGTTTGCTTTATTGACGGAAATAATATATTTCTATGCGATTTTTTACAAAATAGTCTTACATAAAGACCGCCCCATTGAAGAGGTTGAACAATGGCCTCCTGTCTCCATAATCATTTGCGCCAAAAACGAAAGGGACAATATCATCAATAATCTTCCTTTGATTCTCGAACAAAACTATCCTGATTTTGAAGTAATTGTTGTCAATGATGCCAGCACAGACGATACGGAAGATATATTAAAAGGGTTGACCGTGATTTATCCAAATTTGAAATATACCTTTTCCACAGAAAACGACGAAAAATATTTCAGCAAAAAAAGAGCGCTCACCATTGGAATCAAAAAATCCCAACACAATCACTTGCTCTTGACAGACGCCGATTGCAGGCCTTCATCAAAAAACTGGATAAAGCACATGATGGCTTCTTATCAAAATAATACCGAAATAGTTTTGGGCTATTCTCCTTACATTCGGCAGAAAGGATGGTTGAATGACTGGATTAGATTCGACACATATTATATTGCAATGCAATATTTGGGATTTGCAAAAACCGGAATACCCTATATGGGAGTAGGAAGAAACCTTTCATACAAAAAAACACTTTTTTTCAACAAAAAAGGTTTTGCCACCCACCTTGATTTAGAATCGGGCGATGATGATTTGTTTGTCAATCAGGCGGCAAACCGTCATAACACTACTGTCTGCCTTGCCGAAGATGCTTTTGTTTTCAGCATTCCCAAGAATAATCTTACCCATTGGTTAATTCAAAAAAGACGGCATTCGACAACCGGCTCGAGATATAAAACCATACATAAATTTTTACTTGCATATCATCATATAAATTACCATTTGATGTTTGCTTTATTGTTGATTTCATTATTTTTTTACCAAAACCATATTTATTTAGCATTGACTGTATTAATTTTACGGTATATACTTGTTCTACCCGTATTTTATTCTACAATGAAAAAATTAAAAGTGGCAGATATTTTTTTATTTTCGTTATTTTGGGAATTTGTTAATAAGTGGTTTTATGTTTATTTGTATATAAGAAACCGTTTTTAATTTAGCAGGATGGATGTGAACGAAAATTTTTCGGATAAAGCAAAAAGGGATTTCCAATTGGTACAAAAAGCGCTTGATGGCGATCAAAAAGCCTATGCTGCACTTTTAAAGATTTACAAAGAACAAATTTATTTCATGATGCTGAAGATGGTAAAAAACCCCGACGATGCCGAAGACCTCACCATTGAAGCATTTGGAAAAGCATTTCAACGACTCAATCAGTACACTCCAACATATGCCTTTTCCACTTGGTTGTTTAAAATTGCCGTCAACAATTGTATTGATTTCATCAGAAAACAAAAAATGCAAACTTTTTCCATAGACCAAACATATGAAGATGACGAAGGGCAAAATACCCAATTTGAATTGAAATCTCATGAATCGGACCCGGAAGAAAAATTAATTATCAAGCAAAAAAATAAACAAATGCGGGAATTTGTTGACCAACTCAAACCACGGTACCGTAATTTAATCTTGTTAAGGTATTTTGAAGAACTCTCTTATGAAGAAATCTCCCAACGTCTTAATTTGCCAATGGGTACAGTAAAAGCTCAATTGTTCAGGGCAAAAGAATTGTTGATGAACATTGTGCAAAAAAAATCAAAAGACATCTAAGTTTGGTGATCAACAACAATTTAATACAAAAATACTATCCCGACTTGCCAACATCAGTGGTAGAAAAAATTTCACATTGGTTTCCATTGTTTAAAGAAGTAAACTCATCCATCAACTTAATTTCCCGCAAAGACATTGACAATTTTATTGCCCACCACGTATTACATTGCCTTATTTATCATAAATTTTTGTTTCCGGATAAAAATAGCAAAATATTGGACATTGGTTGTGGCGGAGGACTTCCCGGAATTATATTGGCATTGATCTATCCTGATAATGAAGTGGTGATGATTGATTCCATTCAAAAAAAAATATCGGCTGTCAATCTTTTTATCAGAGAATTGAAAATCTCCAATGCAAAAGCCATTTGCACCCGTTCAGAGCAATTCAAGGGTTCGTTTGACATCATTACGGCCAGAGCCGTCAGCAATTTTGCAAACATCCACCGTTGGTCCGGGCATCTGCAAAACAAACAATCTACAGACCTTCAAAAAGGTTATTGGTTGTTGAAAGGGATAAATGCCTCAGAAGAAATTCCTGCACATTTGTCAGAAAAATCCATAATTTATCCAATTTACGACTTTCTACCCTTAGAATACATGACCGGTAAAGCCCTGTTTTATATTCCATTTGCTTAAACCCCCGGCTTGTTGACATACTTATCGGAAAAATTTTATTTTATATCGAAAATTTGCAACTATATATCTAACATTTACGTATAAATATAATATGTTAGAGATTTTTGTCATAGTTTTTCTATTTTCAGTTATCATTTGGGCTGCCATCAAATTAAACTCTAGCAGCAGTGCCAAAGATGCCCATAAAAAAAATGACTATTTAGACGATGATTTTGAAGGATACCGCGATATCTTTATTTGATTTAAGTTTTTTTTAAATTTTACCCTCACTATTTCCATTCCCTTTCCATAGTTTTGTGATTAAATTTTTCGTATTTGAAAACAACCGTATTATTTATTCAACTTGGCACACCGGACGAACCAACCGTAGCAGCCACACGCAGCTATCTATCGGAATTTTTAAACGACAGCCGTGTGATAGATTTGCCCGGATGGAAAAGATACTTATTGGTCAATCTGATTATTGTGCCTTTTCGCTCACCAAAAAGTGCCAAAGCTTACCAAGAGCTGTTTCATTTATCGGACAATACATTACCCTTACTCAAATATACCCGGCAGCTAACCGAAAAAATTTCCAAAAAATTTCAAGGGAGAGTTAATTTCGAATTTGCCATGCGTTATGGCAATCCATCTATAAAAAATGTTTTATCAAAAATTAAAAAAAACCTGCCTCAGAAATTAATCATTTTTCCGCTTTATCCGCAATATGCATCCTCCACATCGGGCACGGCATATGAAATGATCATGAAAGAAATTGGCCAATGGTGGGTTATACCAGAAATAATTTTTGCCGGGCCCTATGCTACTCATCCGGCCTACATAAAAGCTATGCAAACCATTGCTAAACCTTATGCCGACAATGAAAGTTGGGACCATTTCTTGATGAGCTACCACGGATTGCCCATCCGCCATTTACAAAAAAATTATCCCGAAAAAAACTGCCCTGATTGTGGTTGTGAAAAAGTGTATGACCAAGACAATTTCTTTTGTTACAAGGCGGCATGTTATGCTACGTCAAAAAAACTTGCCGAAGCATTAAACATACCTAAAGATAAATATACGGTCGTATTTCAATCGCGTCTTGGGAAAGATCCATGGATAAAACCATATGCATCGGATATAATTCAACAATTGGCCGGGCAAGGAAAGAAAAAAATTTTGATGCTGGCTCCATCATTTACGGCTGACTGTCTGGAAACTGTCATTGAAATTGGAGAAGAATATAAAACCGAGTTTTTGAGTGCCGGAGGTGAAAAATTTGCCTGGGTGCCCTCATTGAATGATGAAAATGTGTGGATAGAAGCGCTTACTTCTATTTTGCAACCTTATATAAGCTTGAACAATGAATCTGCCCAATAGCTTATTTTTTTTGCTTTATTTTCAGCATCTTAACCAATCTCAAAGAAAAAAATTGAAAATGTATTTTGATGAATAAAAATTTGCTTCTATATTTGCAGTCCCAAAATTAAGGGAGACCAGCTAGCTCAGTCGGTAGAGCACATCCCTTTTAAGGATGGGGTCCCGGGTTCGAGCCCCGGGCTGGTCACTAAAGTCGTCGAAAGACGGCTTTTTTTGTTTTTGGCCGGATTGTTTCCTTTAACTTTCTTGAATTAAAATTTCAATCCTTACATTTGCCTCAATCAAAATTAATATGAAAGAGATCACACCTTATCCTGAAATAGATGCTCCTAAAAAAAGTTTGGTGGCGAAAATGTTTAACAATATCGCTCCCAAATATGATTTTCTCAACAGGTTTTTATCTGTCGGCATTGACACCATGTGGAGAAAAAAAATGTTGAAAAAAATTCCTTATCATCCTCAACACATGCTTGATGTTGCCACAGGGACCGGAGATTTGGTATTGCTTGCCAATAAATATTTGGCCCCTGCAAAAATTACTGCTGTTGACATTGCCGAAGCCATGATAGAAATAGGACGTAAAAAATCCGGCCATCTGCCACATGTCAGTTTTGCTACGGCCGATGCAGAAAATATGCCTTTCCCGGATAATCATTTTGATTTAATTACCGTAGCATTTGGCATTAGAAATTTCGAAAACTTAGAAAACGGACTGAAAGAGATGCATCGCGTTTTGCAAAATGACAAAATTTGTGCTATTCTGGAGTTTTCAATCCCGGCCAATAAACTATTTAAAGGTTTGTATATGTTCTACTTTAGAAACATTTTGCCCTTTATCGGAAGGATTATATCAGGCGATCCAAGGGCTTATACTTACCTGTTCGAATCGGTCCAATCTTTTCCTTATGGTGAAAACTTAGCAGCAATTTTAATAAAATGTGGCTTTAAAAATGTACAATACTTTCCGGTGACCGGTGGGATTGCCACTATTTATATTGCAAAAAAATAATTAATACAATTTTGCGTTTGCCTTTTGTATATATGGACAGGTTAAATAAATTGATATTGATAAGTTTCCTTTTAGTACTTTTCAACCAAACTCAGGCACAAAAACCCAAACCATTAAACCTTCCGCGATTTGATCAAAAATACATACATTTTGGATTTATTTTAGGCATCAATAATGCCGATTTCACATTACAAAAAGCAGCTCCGGTTTCCAACCCCTTACTTGATACCTGTATAGATGTATACACTCAACGTATGGCAGGATTTAATTTAGGTATTGTGTCAGAGTTGCACATGCACAAGTATCTTAAACTACGTTTTGTTCCTACATTATCCTTCTCGCAAAGAAATTTGCATTACCAATTTTTTTCACCTGCACAAAACGAATCGGTTAACTTTGTAAAACCTGTAGAATCAACTTATATTGAATTTCCACTTTTGCTGAAAATTAAATCGGAGCGATTAAACAACTTTTCGGCTTATCTCATTACCGGTGGAAAATACACATTAGATCTTGCCTCTGACGAATTTAACGATAACCAGGCACTGTATCTTCCGGACATGGCAGTTCGCATCAAAAAACACGACATACACTACGAAGCCGGTTTTGGCACTGAATTTTACCTGCCCTATTTTAAATTTGGAATCGAATTAAAAATGTCTTACGGTATCAGAAATTTGATTGTAAGGGAAAAATACCCAATACCGTCGACATTTACCGATCCTATTGACCGCCTGAGATCTAAGATATTTTTGTTGTCTTTTACTTTTGAAGGTTAAAAATAATTATGATTAAAACTTTAGAATTAAAAATTTCACCCAACCACATTGAAGATCAGGATTATATAATTAAAAAAATCGCCGAATCGGTCGGCTTTTCTCCAAATTCTATCTTTGGATACCGCATATTAAAAAAATCTATCGATGCCAGAAAAAAACCGGTATACTATTTAAAATTGGATGCATACATCAACGAACCACTCCCTGCCAAAAATGAGTATGATCCCGGATTCAAAAAAGTGAATCCGCAAAAGGTTGTTCATATCATCGGATTTGGTCCGGCAGGAATGTTTGCCGCATTGGAATGTCTCATTCACGGAATAAAACCTGTTGTTTTTGAGCGTGGAAAACCTGTTAGAGAAAGACGCCGAGATCTTGCCTTGATTACACGACAAGGAATTGTAAACCGGGATTCAAATTACTGTTTTGGAGAAGGTGGCGCAGGCACATTCTCGGATGGAAAATTATATACCCGTTCAGACAAACGAGGTGATGTAAGAAAAATTCTCGAATTATTACATTACCATGGAGCGGATGAACAAATCCTCTATGATAGCCACCCTCATATTGGCACCAACCGTTTGCCAAAAATTGTCGAAAACATTCGCAATACCATTTTGGCGTATGGAGGGGAAATAAATTTCAATTCAAAACTGACCGACATTATCACTCATAACAGCCGAATCAAAAGTATCATCATTAACAATACCCGCGAAATTCCTGTCAATCATTTGATTCTGGCTACCGGGCATTCGGCAAGGGATATTTTTCACTTGATATATAAAAAAGGTATTCATATAGAATTTAAGCCATTTGCCATGGGAGTGAGAATAGAGACCATGCAGGAAGCCATCGACAAGATGCAGTATCATTGCGCCACACGTCCCGACAATCTTCCACCGGCATCATTCAGTGTTAAATATAAACATACAGGCAAAACGGTTTATTCTTTTTGCATGTGTCCCGGAGGTATCATTGCACCCTGCGCCACCGAACCCGGCGAGATTGTTACCAATGGTTGGTCTCCTTCCGGACGCAACAACAGATTTGCCAATTCCGGCTTGGTCACAAGCATCTCAAAAGAAGACCTGTTGAAGGATCATCCACTTGCCGGATTGGATTTTCAATCACTCATTGAAAAAAAATGTTTTGAAGCTGCAGGAAATGACACGATCGGGAAACGTGGACAAATAGCTCCGGCACAAAAAGCCCTTGATTTCATAAAAAAAAGAACAAGCGTGGAACTGCCTCCTTGCAGTTATATTCCGGGAGTCATGCCTGTGAACCTGCATGATGTCTTACCTGATCTCATAACTGAACCATTGCATCAAGCATTATTGCACTTTCAAAAAACAATGCCCGGACTGGTCAATGATCACACTATACTTGTAGCCGTTGAATCACGAACAAGCTCACCGGTAAGGATACCGAGAGACAAAATTACTTTTGAACACCTTCAAATAAAGGGCTTGTATCCGTGCGGAGAAGGTGCAGGTTATGCAGGCGGAATCGTATCTGCTGCCATAGATGGTATCAATTGTGTCAATGCTATTTCTCTAAAGATTGTCGGAACATCTCAGAGCAAATAATTGCGTGTGCCATGGCTACATTTAACGATTCCATAAGCCCACTGCCCGGGATGGTAACTTCTATGGCATTTTTTAATTGTTGAGAAATTTGAGGATTCACCCCTCTGGCCTCATTTCCTAATATAACCACAGCATTAGTAGGAAATTTTGTCTCATATAAGGACACGCCTTTCATACCTGAAATAAATACCGGTTTGTGGCAATTTTTCAAAAACTCATAAGATTGATCACTGATAAAGCGTATAGCCGCAAATGCACCTTTACTGCTTTGAACAACTTTTGGATGGTAAGGATCGACGGTACCTTTCCCAAAAATAATCCTGTTTATACCAAACCAAACGCATGTACGTATGATTGTCCCAACATTTCCGGGATCTTGTATATTATCCAAATAAAATACCTGTGTGTCTTGTTGAAACTCTGAAAGATCGGACTCTTGCATGCTTTTAAAGACAGCGATGGCGTCAGGAGTGGAATCCAATAATGATAAGGTTTTCATTATTTTCTCATCTGCCGTATAAATGGGTCGATCTATAGACAAAACCGGGCCGGCCAATATTTTTTTTTCTTCGTGCACCATCAAAAATTCGGGCAATTGACCATGACGGATAAACTCCAAAATGGCTTTTGATCCCTCCACAAAGAACAATCCATGTTGTTTGCGGTATTTCTTTAGATGCAATGATGCGGTTAGCTTAACCAATCGATTTGTAATTTTATCCATAAAAAAGCTTTCCTCTCATTTAGGCAAAATAAAAGATTTCTAAAGATACGCCGCAGATTTTCTGTCTTTTTTAGAATTTATGTTGGAAATAATACGGGATTTTAACCGGAATTTTAGCGTTTTAACACTACTACCCCGTTTTTGTTCCAATCTTTCCCATCTTGTCCTTTACATGTTAATTGATACATATAACTACCGGGAGGAACTATCTGTCCTGAGTTATCCCTGCCATTCCATTCAATTTTTTCAGGATCAACAGATGATGACTCGTAAACGAGGTCGCCTTGAATATTGTATATACGAATCTGTGCGCTTTGCATGTGTTGCAATTTGACAACAAATACATCATTGTACCCATCGTTATTTGGCGTAAATACATTGGGCACAAACACTATACCCGATACAGGAGTAACCTCCACCACTTTCTTTACGCTACGTCCATCCTCTTTCAAAACAAGTTCCACTGTATATGTCCCATAGTCATCAAATGAATGCACATAAAATGGTTGGTCACTGACAACTTGATTGTCGATTTTCCAAACTATATTATCAATTTCTTTATCAATGGAAAATGCCAATGTTTTGTCATCAGTATTCTCAGGATGCGTCACAATGATAGCAGGCAATTCAGCCGGTGAGTTTGAAACTTTGCTTTTTTGCTGCAAAACGGGCTTCTGTATGTTGTCAACTTTTTTTTGAATGTTTTGAGACGATGTATTCTGAGCTATTTCGGGCACAGATTGTCCGACTGACTCCGCATCATTATATTTTTCTTTGTTCAATACTTCTGATGGATTTTTTTGAGTTGTATTTTTGTCAGAAGGAGTTGGGCCGGATTGGAACTTTTCGTTTCTCAAGTTAGAAACATTTTGAGTAATGATTTTTTCTTTTGAATGATCCACAATAACAGTATTTTCTTTCTCAACCGGAGTATTCGGTTGATTACCGGGCAATTCCTCCACAACAACAATCTGACCGGAATCACTTTTATGCATTACGACTTTTTCATTTCCTTGAGAACCCGTTTTATTCATCAAATATGCAGAAACAGCCACTGTGCCTGCAACAAATGTCCCTGCAGCCCATTTTGCGATGGCCGAAAATTTTGTTCCATAAGTAGAACCATTGCCGGTTTGGGAAATTGATTGAGCAGTGTTGGAAGCTAACTGCCGGCTGATATTTTCCCAGACATGTTGAGGCACATCCATTTCGTGGTTTTCGAGAATTTCTTTCCAGGTATTTTCAAAATTTTTATTTTTCATATAAAGTATTTTCCAGCATATTGTTTTTTTTCAATAATTTTTGAATGTATAATTTGGCTCTTGAATATTGCGATTTTGAAGTACTTTCGGTAATACCCAACATCTCTGCTATTTCTTTGTGGGAATACCCTTCAATGGCGTATAAATTAAAAACGGTCCGGTATCCGTCCGGAATGCAATTGATTAATTTTAAAATGGTGTTGGCATCCAGCTTATTTGCCGTGACGGGAAAATATTTGTGATGAAAATCTACTTGTTCGTAATCAATGTCCGATGAATGTTTTTTGTTTCTTTTCACATGATCAATGGCAGTATTGACGACAATGCGTCTCATCCAGCCCTCAAAAGAGCCATTGAAACCAAATGTTTGAATTTTTTCGAAAATTTTTATAAAAGCATCCTGCACCATATCGTCTGCTTCAATTTCAAACTTTGCATAGCGCATACATATCGCCTTAAACCTGCGTGCATACTTATCGAAAAGATATTTTTGCGCCACGCGGTCCTGCTTAATACAACGTTCTATCAATTCTTGTTCTGTCATTCATTCCATCTTTTAGACAACTTAAGCCCGCTAAAGGTTGCATTGTTCTGTTTTAATTTTAGATATACTAATATTCAACATGAATTGTTTTAACTTTGTATTTAAAATTGTTTCAAAATATGCCTAAACTTACATTAGTTCCTGTTCCTATCGGAAATCTTAATGATATAACGAAAAGATCAATAGAAAGTTTACTGCAAGCCGATATAATTTTTTGTGAAGATACAAGGAGTTGTCATAAGTTGCTAAAACAACTAGGCATTGAAAATAAAAAATTAATGGCTTTTCACAGTGCAAATGAACATAAAATTTTGCCGCAAGCCATGGAATTGATTAAAAACCATCAAAATACCGTCTATTGCAGTGAAGCCGGCACACCCGGTATATCTGATCCCGGATACCTCCTGGTAAGAAGTTGTATTGAACATAACATACCGGTTGAATGCCTTCCGGGCCCGGTGGCATTTATACCGGCTTTGGTAGTATCGGGCTTACCCATGCAGCGATTTTATTTTGAAGGATTTTTACCTCATAAAAAAGGGCGCGAAAAAAGAATTCGTTTTTTGTCGGAATTGGAAGACACATTTATACTATACGAATCTCCGCACCGTTTGTTAAAAACCTTGCAACAACTCATCGAGTTTGTCGGCCCTGATCGACAAACATCTGTCTCACGAGAAATTTCCAAACTTTATGAAGAAACTGTCAGAGGCACACTTGCTTCAGTACACGAACATTTTTCAAAACACTCTATAAAAGGCGAATTTGTGATTGTGGTTGCCGGAAAAAACCATTAAACTTTTTTTATTTAATTTTACATCAAATCGTTGAAAAATTGCCAAAACTATGAAAAAGGCGACTACTGTGTTAATTCTTTTAAGCATTACATACAGTTCTTGTTCTAAGAAAAACAAAGGAAACCGTCCGGACTTACCACAAGCCGACGAATTTGAGATAAATTTTGAGAACTTTCAAAGTCCACCATCAACCAACGACAACAATTATTCAAATTACTTACATGCATATCAAACTGTGCAACCCTGGATTGAAGTAAGAAAAAATGAATTAAGATTGCCACTTGCCATCCTTTATGCATCCGGACAAGCTAAAGCCGGATACAGAGGCGACAATAAAGGATGGTTGTTTAAATATGAATATGAAGAAAATGGAAGAACCTATAAAGTAAAGCTTTACGCAGAGTACCAAAATTCTTTTTCTCAAATTTCCTGGAAAATGTACGTAACCCAAAAAGAAGGTTTCAAAGATTTTCTATGGATGGAAGGCACGACACATGCCGACCATTCTCAAGGAGTATGGACTGTTTATTTTAGTCATGACAACAACCGGCCTTTTATGCAAATTTCACAACATTATAATTTCAGCACTAAAAAACGCAAAATAACTTACCGCTTTTTGTCTGACTTAAAAATGAAAGCCGACAGTTATCTTGAATGGGGATATGAATATTCTCCTCCATATGACTTTTTTTACAATATCTTTGACAATGCAAAAAACAATCATATAAGCATACAATGGAGCAGTTTGGACGGAAGCGGAAGCATACTCGACCCGTTATATTTTATGAATAATAACAGGCAATGCTGGGCAAATAACAGGAAAAATACAAATTGCAGTTAAAAGATGATACCGGATTTACCCGAAAATAAAATTTATTTTACTATAGGAGAGGTGGCAGCGTTGTTTGACGTCAATCCTTCTTTGATTCGATTCTGGGAAAAAGAATTTCCTCACTTTAAACCACGCAAAAACAATAATGGCATCAGAATTTTCACAAAAAAGGACATTGCCTTATTTGCCAAAATTTACGACTTGGTAAAAGTCAAAGGATTGACCCTGGAAGGAGCAAGAAAGGCATTATCCGGACAAACTACCATCTTTGACGAATTCAATGAAAATAACATTGAGATATCTGCCACAACACAAGATTCAAAAAAATCCAGATTAAATCAAATAATCAAAAAACTTGAAGAGATAAAATCAAATTTAATAGAATTGAAAAACGAAATGAAATAATTCGTAAATTTGAGTAAATCAAAATTGATATGAAAAAAATTTACTTTTATATTTTTAGCATTTTAATTTCAAATTTGGCGATATCGCAAAGTCAAACAAAAAGATGTGGTTTTAATGAATTAAGACAAGCCCTTTTGGAACAATATCCGGGATTGGAAGAAAATTGGCAGAAAATTGAGCAACAAATACAAGAAAACACTCATCACCCGCCAAAAAACGGATCAAATTTTGTCATCCCGGTTGTTGTACACGTATTGTATAACACAAGTATACCTGCCAGCAACATTTCGGATGAACAGATACTTTCTCAGATCAATAAATTAAATTGGGATTTTCAACGCTTGAATGCAGACACAGGCAATACACCTAATTCTTTCAAAACTGTTGCTGCCGACACCAAAATATCTTTTTGTTTAGCTCAACGTGACCCTAATGGTAATTGGACCAACGGAATCACACGCACACAAACAAATAAAACCCAATTCAACATCAACACGGATGATGCAAAATTTACTTCTCAGGGTGGAAAGGACGGATGGCCAAGTGATCAATATCTAAATATATGGGTGGTACCATCAATCAGCGGAGGAGTGCTGGGATATGCCACTTTTCCAGGTGGACCTGCCAACCGCGATGGTGTGGTAATTGCCTACAGATATTTTGGTGACAGGGAGCAACAATCTAATTTTGGTAAAACTTTCAGTTTAAGCTCCCCCTACGACAAAGGACGAACAGCCACCCATGAAGTCGGTCATTGGCTCGGTCTCTATCATATTTGGGGCGACGATAATGGGGCATGTTCCGGAAGTGATTATGTAAATGACACTCCCAATCAAGCAGATGAAACCTACGGTTGCCCTTCATCTCCGCAAATATCTTGCAACAACGGCCCGGACGGAGACATGTTTCAAAATTATATGGATTATTCTGACGACGGTTGCATGAACCTATTCACAGCCGGTCAAGCTACACGCATGCAAACAGTTTTATCTACTACCAGAAGTACAATTCTTTTATCACAAGGTTGTGTCTCTACTTCAGTCGACGATTACGCTTTGGAAGAACATTTGGTGATTTTTCCCAACCCTGCCAATAATTTTACAAACATTAAACTTTCTATTCCCAATAAAAACAATATCGACATGATAATTTACGATATTACCGGAAAAACCGTATTAAAAGAACATTTTCTTTCCAACGGTGATTTTGAATATAAAATTAACACCGAAAATTTGCCAAACGGAATCTACTGGCTAAAAATAAGCACAGGCCAACAACAGACGGTACAACGACTAATGATTTACCACTAAATTTAATTTTTAGGAGTTTGTAGGTAGTCAACAATTTTAAGTATAACCGAAGTTGGAATGAGTGGCAATAGAGGCAAAAATACTCTCATATAAATAGGTACACCGGCTATGACTTTTCTTTTACCTTTTAACATTCCTTCAAATCCTGCTTTTGCCACATCAAAAGCATTAGCAGCTGTTGCAAATAATTTGGTTTTATCCATTCCGGACACACGTCCAAAATCAGTTTTGGTGGCACCGGGCAATAATGTAGTCACTGAAATACCATGTTTTTTCAGCTCCTGATACAAGGCATATCCAAGAGAAGTGACATAAGCTTTTGTGGCAAAATAAACGGCCTGTTTCGGCCCGGGAAGTAATGAAGCCGTTGATGAAACCAGTAAAATTCTCCCTCCTCCTTTTTTTATCATATCGGGTATGAAATATCTTGTAATTAAAGTAAGTGCGGTAACATTCAAATTAATCATATTAAGATGTACATTATCCGGTATTTCATGAAAATATCCAACCTGACCAAAACCGGCATTATTTATCAAATAATCAGGAACGATACCCAAATGTTTTATTTCTGTATATAAATTCAAAGGAGCTTGATTGTCGCTTAAATCCAATGAAAAAATCAATACTTTCACCCGGCATGAGGCTTCGATGTCTTGTTGAATCTCCTCCAATGATCGAAGATTGCGAGCAATTAAGATTAGATTGTCTCCCTTTTGTGCATGCAAATAAGCCAATTCTTTACCTATTCCGCTTGATGCACCGGTTATTAACGCCCATTTACCTTCCATAATTTTTTTCAAATTTGTTAAAATTATTTATGTTTTAAACAAAAAACTATTTTTTTTAAGAATTTTGAGGCATGGAAACTTTATTGCTAACCATATTACTTTTGGTTTTTGCTGTGGCCGGAATAGCCGTTAAAATCATTTTCAAAAAGAATGGGGAATTTTCGGGAACATGTGCCGGAAACAATCCATTGTTGAAGGAACAGGGAGTTTCGTGCAGCATATGTGGTGCCCAACCTGATGAAGCCTGTAAAAAAGAAGAGAGCCAATAACTGCTTAACGGCAATTTTTGATAATCAATCCAGCTGAACGAACACAGAATTATTGCTGACATACTCGGGGACAATTTCTTTCATTTTTTTTACGATCAAAAAATCATTTTGGCTTTCTATCAAAGCAATCAATTCATCAATTTGTTTTAAAACTTGCAAATCGCAATCTTTCACTTTGGCTTTCAATATTCTTGGATGATGTGTTGGAAGAGTATTTTCATCATTATTCAGCAATTCTTCGTGCAATTTTTCACCGGGACGCAATCCTGTGAAAACTATTTGAATGTCTTTCCCCAAGGTTAATCCTGAAAGTTTAATCATTTTCTTTGCCAGATCGACAATTTTTACTCTTTCACCCATATCAAAAACAAAAATCTCACCTCCATCCCCCATCACCCCGGCCTCTAAAACCAAACGACAAGCTTCAGGTATTGTCATAAAAAATCTGGTTATTTCAGGATGTGTGATAGTGACAGGTCCACCGGATTCTATCTGCTTTCTAAATAACGGGATAACCGAACCGTTTGATCCCAAAACGTTACCAAAACGGGTAGTAACAAACTTGGTTTTGCCAAGTTTATTTAAGGTTTGACAATAAATTTCTGCAATCCGTTTGGATGCGCCCATCACATTGGTTGGATTTACCGCTTTATCGGTAGAAACAAAAACAAATTTTTTAACATTATGTTTTAAGGCAAGATCGGCCAGGATTTTTGTTCCTCTAACATTGACCCAAACTGCTTCTGAAGGGTTCTCTTCCATCAAAGGCACATGCTTGTATGCTGCTGCGTGAAAAACAATTTCCGGCTGAAATGTTTCGAAAACTTTTTCAATTCTCACTTCTTCACAAATATCGGCAAGTATAAATTCTACATTTTTGGCATGAAAAGTATTTTCCACCTCTAATTGCAATTCATACATCGGGGTTTCTGCCTGGTCGATTAATATAAGTTTTTTAGGTGAATACTGTAAAAGTTGCCTTGTAATTTCAGAGCCAATAGATCCGGCTGCCCCGGTTACAAGTATTGTTTTCGAAAAAAGTGATTTTTTTATATTTTCCTCATCTATCACGATCGGTTCCCGCCCGAGCAAATCTTCGATTTTAATTTTTTTGATTTGTTTAAAAGTAAGTTCTCCATTTATCCATTTTTGCACCGGAGGAACATGCAATACCTTTGTATTATATTTTAAAGCCAAATCTGCAATTTCATTGATTTTCTCAGGTTTAATTCTTTGAATCGCCACGATAATATGAGCTACATCATTGTTTTGCAACAATTCTTCCAATTCGGAAATGTGATAAATTCTCACTCCTTCAATGGTTTTACCGGCTTTTCTTTTATCCTCATCAACAAAAGCTATCACTTTATATTTAGAAGCAGCATCCCTGTCTATAGTGCGTTTTGCAATCACACCGGATTCGCCTGCCCCATAAATGATGATTGACTTGTTATCCTTGTTAAAATTTTTAATCTCGTAATATAAGGTTTTTACCATCACCCTGAAACTTATCAAAAGAAACGTAGAGATTAAATATTCAATAATCAAAACCGAAAAAGGAATGATATACGGTCCTTTTAAGATATAATGATTCACTAAATTGACTATAACAAAAAACAAACTACCCGACAGAATTGTCAAAAAGATTTTTTCTGCATCCTTAGCTGATGTATATCTGATGATGCCCGCATAGATCTTGGAAACCAAGAAAGAGAGCATTCTTGTTGACAATACAAGTGAATAAACCAAAGGGAAGGTTTTGATTTCCACTTGTGGTATATTGAAATTAAATCTCAACAAATAAGCCAATGTCAATGAAAGTATAACAATGGTTAAATCAATCAAAAAAATCATCCAACGTGGAAAATTGCCTTTAATGATATTTACGGTTGTTTTATTGACCATTTGTCAAGATTGTGCGTGTAAAATTAAATAAATTTTAACGCAAACATATAGGATGTATTTTTGAAAAGTAATTTTAATTACTTGTAAAAAAACAGATGTTTGTTTATATTTGCACCCGCAAAATGACTCCGTAGCTTAACTGGATAGAGCATCTGACTACGGATCAGAAGGTTGGGGGTTCGACTCCCTCCGGAGTCACGCCAAAAAAGGGTCTTTCTAAGACCCTTTTTTGTTTTCAAACAAATTTTCTTCTACATTAGAACTCTATCTTAAAAGCAAAAGTTTATTTCAACATTGATACCGAGAAATTTAAAATCCTGTAAATGTTTCTTGTCAGTGATAACATTCATTCAGATTCTGTAAAAAAACAACTAAGATTGATTTTCTGTCTTCAGAGTTGTTGCAAAATGTACCACTCTTTGTGGAAAAGGAATTCCCACGCCATTTTGTTTAAACAATTCGAAGATCTTGTATCTCAACTCACTTTTAATGTTTTCGATTCTAAAAATTTCATCAGACCAAAAATAAACAGTAAAAATCAATGCGGAATCTGCAAATTCGTTAAAACGAACAAACGGCGTTTTGTTTTGATCAATTTTATTTACATTTTTGGCAGCTTCAATCAATAAGTTTGTCACCAATTGAGGGTCGGAAGAATATTCCACTCCTACACTCACCTCAAAACGAGCAGATTCATTGTTGTGTGTCCAATTCTGAACGAGATTCGATGTGAGGTAAGAATTAGGCAATATTATGTATCGCTCATCCCTCGTGATAACTTTAGTCGTGCGAAGTTTAATTTCCTTTACCTTGCAAACAAGATCATTTACCTGTATGATATCATTCACTTCCACAGTTCCATCTATTAATATAATTATCCCGGAAATAAAGTCATTGAAAAGATTCTGCAAACCAATTCCCAAACCTACCAGCAATGCAGCTGAACCGGCAAGAATCACCGAAAGATTGAAACCCAAAATTTGCAAGGTAAATAGAAAAGTTAAAACTATAAAAATGTACTTAACCAAATTAAACAGTGCATATTTTCTTCCAATATCCAATTTAGGCGACCTGAACAGGGCCTTTCTAATACCCACCAGTATAACAAAAATCACGAAAAACAAAATGGCAATTTGTACTAATGTAAATATGGTGATTTTGATATTCCCTTGTTGAAATAGTGTTGTTTCAAAAAATTCATTCATGATCTATGAGCTTTTTTAATTGATTTTCCACTTCATCAAGAGTGGGGACATGTATTGCATGCCAACCGGCCAATTTTGCAGATTCTATGTTTTCTATTTTATCATCCAAAAATATGATTTTTTGATTTTCTGCTTTTATTTCTTTTTCGACCAATTTATAAATTTCTTCGGACGGCTTGCGCAGATGCAGATGGTGTGAACAAAATATCTTTTCGAAGTATACCCAAGTATCTTTCAATTTTTCCATAAAATAGATTTCATGCCAATGGCATGTATTGCTTAATGCATACAAATGATAGCGTTTTGCCAATTCCGGTATCATTTTTCCCACATATCCGGGAGGTTCTAGAAATATCTCATTAAACAACGTAAACAAACGTTGTTCATCAAATTTTGAATGGAAATGTTTATTAAATTCGAGAAGCAATACTTTTTCGTCAATTAAACCCTTTTCATATGCATCGTAGACCTCATCATGCAACCAATCGTAAAGGTTAGTCCTGCTTACTCCGGGCAATGCATAAAGGATCCTCCCCCAATCATAAGGCAACAAAACATTGCCAATATCAAATACAATAATGTTCTTTTCGCTTGCTGACATTTTTATTTTTTTAATCTTCCTACAGCATAAAAATGCTTTTTATAGTAGGGTTCATCTAAATCGGATATAATCACTCCGGCACGTGTTGTGGAGTGAATAAATTTATTGTTCCCCAAATAAATGCCTGAATGGGAAATTTTGTTTTTGGCAATTTTAAAAAATACCCAATCACCCGGCAACCACATAGACGAATCTTCTATCACCTCGCAAAGTTTGAAAAGATCGGCAGAAGAACCGGATAAATCTGCTCCATACAATATCTGCCAGAACGTTTTCACCAACCCTGAACAATCAATTCCATGACAGGACCGGCCATTGTAGGCATATTTTGCCCCTAACCAGTCGGCACTAATCCTGTATAATTCAATTGACCCGGAATCAAATGGAATTTGATAATAATTACAAAAAAATTGTAAATCAGAAATCAAAGCAGTATCAATGGATTGATTCTGAGTTTTTCCTTTTAAACAATAAAGAAAAGGGATTATAAATAAACTAAATTTTATAGCCAAGCACGAAAACCACACAACCTCTTTGATTTTGTTTGTCAGTAGGGGGAATTACAATATCAATATACATAGTTTTGGACTTTTGTGGCTCAAATACAAAAATCCCGGGTTTATCTGTATCTTTATTTTTTGAAGAATACAACAACTTTCTTTTTCTGCTATTTGATGATTTGTCATATACTCTCACTTCTGCTCCCAAAGGAGCAGCATTCAGATTGAAAATAAAACGGTATTTTTCACCCATAAATAAAGGCACTTCGGTTTCTTTAACTTGTTCTTCTCCAGAATACTCAAAACGAATAATTTTAGATGAATCATATTTGTAGGGCTTTAACAAATCAAGCACGGCGTCTTTGAGTGCTTTGGAATTACATTCACCAACCTGGCTTTGAGCCATCAATAAGGATAAAGACAATAAAAAAGGGAAAAATATTTTTATTTTTTTCATACTAAACCGATTTTTATATAGTTACAATCTCGTTTCTTAAATTTTCTATTATTCGGGAAATTTCTTTTAATTGTTCATCACTTAGTTTATACGAATCCTTCTCAATATTGTTTCCATTATTCGCATCATCTGTATTTTCTTGAATTTCCGGAAACAATGGATAAAGTGTATTTAATTTATCGATTAAATCCGAATAATCGTGTTCTTCCGATAATTTTAAAGCATCGATAATTTGTTTTAAAATCAATTTTTGTTCTCCCAATCGTTTTATTAATTCTTCTTTCGGTTTGGTTTGATTAACTTTTGATGCAATATACATTGTTTCTATCCATGCTCCGGCAAAAATAACAGCGGCATTGTCTTTCAATCCGTTTGTTTCCAAATAATCATCCACCGTCATTTGAAGGTCTGCAATGATCGTAACAAGAGAATCTTCATTATCCAAATTTCTTTCAAATCTTTTCATTATATCAAGATTGCTAAATAAATTGGTCATCCATAGCTTTTCCGATAACTTATCTAAAGTTTTGATAGTATTGATTGCCTCCTGATTTTGTTTATTTAAAACAAGATAAGCTAAATCCGCCGCATAAACCCCGAAATTCAACTTTTGCTTCAGTTTAGTTTCGTATTGATTTACTTTTGTCAAATCATTGGTTATTCCCGGTTGATAAGTCAACCCTGCTTTTTTCAATATAACTGCTATTTGCAACGGAGACGGAAACATATAGGTTTCATCATGAGCCTGTGGTGCGTCAATAACTGAATCGGTAGGTATAGAAAGATCCTCCACATTTGCATTTTCATCATGTTGTTGGCATGATACAAGAGTAGTCAACATTATTACAAAAATTAAAAAATTAGTTTTCATAGTATAAGTATTTTAAATTTTCTTTTCATCTTCTTTCACTTTATCCCAATATTGATCCATCTCAGCCAATTTCATGGAAGTAATTTCTTTTCCTTGTGACTTTATCATTTCCTCCATTTTTTGAAATCTCTTTTTGAACTTCATATTCGCTTTATAAAGTGCCTCATCCGGATTGATGCCATAAAATCTCGATAAATTGACGAGCGCAAAAAGTAAGTCTCCAAACTCTTCTTCCATTTTATCTTTTTGCGAAACTTTTACTGCGTGAGAAAATTCATCCCATTCTTCCTTCACTTTATTCCAAACATCATCCACATTTTCCCAATCAAATCCTACCCCTCTTACTTTTTCCTGTATTCTAAATGCCTGAAGGATGGAAGGCAAAGAGTCGGGCACGCCTGACAAAACCGATTGATTGCCTTCTTTTAACTTAAGTTTTTCCCAGTTTGATTTCACCTCCTCTTCATTTTCTACTTTAACAGAACCATAAATATGTGGATGCCGTTCAATCAACTTTTCACATAATCGGTTAATAACAGAGGATATATCGAAAGCATTGAGTTCTTTGCCAATTTTTGCATAAAAGACAATATGCAACAATACATCTCCTAACTCTTTTTCAAGTCCGTTTAAATCTTTTTTCAGAATTGTTTCGGACAATTCATATACTTCTTCAATAGTCAAAGGGCGAAGAGATTCAAGCGTTTGTTTTTTGTCCCAAGGACATTTCTCTCTCAAATCGTCCATGATATCAAGCAAGCGGATAAAGGCATTTATTTCTTTCTGTCTTTTCATAAAACGCCGGACTTAATATACCACTTTTACAGGTGCCAATTCTTTTGCCAATGCTGCTTTTTTAGCATCGCTCCATTCGGGAATGTCTATAATTCTGATTTCTTCAAGCCAGTTCATTTCTTTGACAACAGCCGGCAATTGCCGCATACGACGGCAACCGGACAAATCCAGTATCTTTAATTTTTTTAATTCATTCAACTCAGCGGGAAGATCGGTTAGATGATTAAAAGACAGGTCCAATACTTCTAAATTTTTAAAAAGCGCTATTTCCTTAGGCAGCTCCTTTAATTGTTGAAGAGATAAATCAAGATGCGTAACCGACTCGGGATTTTTTATAGCTTCTTCCCAGGAAGAATACTTTTTCTTAGAAACATCAACGGATACTTGAGAATATGCATGTATTGCGAAGAAAGTTAATACTAAAATTAACGATAACAGACCGGGCTTTTTCATATGGCTATAACTTTAATTTCGGTTCTACGGTTTTGTTGATGGGCCTCCTCTTTTTCTTCTTCTGTTTTCAATTTATTTATTTCGGCGTCGGTTATAACAGGTTGAGTTTCGCCATATCCTTTGGCTACAACTCTTGATGGGTCTATCCCTTTTGATATCAAGTAGTCCACACATGATTGGGCTCTTTGTTCGGATAATTTTTGATTGTAAGCATCACTTCCCCTGCTATCAGTATGGGCTGAAAGTTCAACTTTCAAAGTAGGGTTGTTTTTAAGTAGTTCTACCACCCTATCCAATTCACTCATAGATTCAGGACGTAAAGTTGCCTTGTTGTAATCATAAAAAATGTTTTTCAAAATAACTTTGCTGCCGGGTTCCAAAGGCTGCAAATAAATATCTTTGTTAATTTCCCTAAAAGCCGTTTCTTCGGGAATATTGAAATTTTCGGAGTGGAAAAGATAACCTTTGGATTTAACGGCTATTCCGTAGTTATTCCCGGAAGGAAGGGTAACAAGATATTTTCCTGTGGATGCATCATTATTAAAGGTTGCCAATGAAACGTTATCGTCAATATCGATCAACTCAATTTCAGCCAACACCGGTTTCATGGTTTTTTGGTCTTTGATATAACCTTTTAGAAGCGTAAGTTTACGTGTGGTAATTTCCACAGGTTTTTCAATAATTTTTTCTTTTACAGGGGCTGTTTTTGATGCAATGAGATTGTCTTCGGTTTGGATCATGACGGGTTTCTCCGGACCTAAAAACGTTATCATGTAAATATCTTTTTCTCCATAACCATCAGGTTTAAATGAAGCATAATATCCTCTACGGCCACTGGCATTAATTACAAAAAAAACATCATCGTCGGGGGTATTAATGGGATATCCGAGATTTTGAGGTTTCTGCCAAACACCATTTTTAAGTTCTGATTTAAAAATATCGTATCCTCCCATGGAAGTATGTCCTTGCGAAGAAAAATAGAGTGTAACGCCATCGGGGTGAATCAACACACTTTCTTCATCATACTTTGTATTGATGTTTGGGCCAAGGTTAATGGGTTCGCCCCATTTTTTCTTTTTCTCATCGTATTTACTCATCCAGATGTCCCGTCCTCCAAAACCTCCCTCACGATTACTGACAAAATACAAGGTTTTTTGATCTGCCGAATAAGATGCGGATGATTCATGATATTTGGTATTGATGGTTCCATAGTCCATTCTTTCAGGTTTGGACCATCCTTCAGGTGTGCGTTTACATTCATATAAATTACCGTCGCCTTTGTCATCGTTATAGATAATCAACTTCATACCGTCGGGACTCAGCGCAACCGTAGCATCATGTTCTTCGGTATTGACCGGTTTTCCCATATTTTGTGCAGATGCCCACTTGCCATCAACTTTATATGAAATGTATAAATCTTCGAAATATTCCCCTAAATTTTCATCCATTTTACCACCGGTAGTGTTCGGACGACGTGAAGTAAAAATCATCACAGATTCATCAGTGGAAATTACGGGTCCATATTCGGGATAATTGGTGTTGATGCTTGAGCCCAAATTATCAATAAAAACCCTTTCAGGATTTTTAACATATTCTTTTCCGTAATTACATTCCTGTATCTTTTTATCAACCGCAGCCAGCATTTTGGGATCCTTACTGACCAATTTGTATTTTTTGTAATGTTCGATGGCCTTATCCCATTCCATCTTAAGATGGTATGACATGCCCAAATAAAAATCTATGTCTTCTGCAACATTTGGATTAAGTTGTTTGGCCTTTTCGAGGTATTCCAAAGATTTGGTTCTAAAAGTAGAAAATAAATAACACATCCCGATTTTGTAATTCAAAGTAGAATTATTTGGATTTACCTCATTTGCTTTCAAATAATGATTCAAAGCCAACTTGTATAGTGTCGGTCCCTGAGCAAAAAACTCATCCCCTTTTTTGAGCTCATCCACAGCCATTTTAAATTCATCTTTTCTATCTTTAAAATATGCCTTCTCAAAAGGAATGTCCTGGCTCCATAAAGTTTCTACATAAAAAAACAATCCGGCACAAACTAATAAACCTATTATATTTTTCATACTTTAAAAAATTTTATTCAGAACAAACTTGTTGATAATATGCTTTTGCATTTTTAATTCCTAATTCATATGCTTTTTGCCAATCTTCGCATGCGCCTTTTTCGTCCCGCAACATTTCTTTGGCAATGCCTCTATTTAAATAGGCCGATCCATTTTCAGGATCTTTATCAATCACCTTTCCGGCATATTCGGCAGCAGATTTATAATCTTTCATTTTAAAATAAGTGGCCGATAGATTTAAATATGCCGGCAAATAATCTTTATTAAGTGAAATTACTTTCTGAAAATCTTCCAGGGCACCTTTAAAGTCTCCTATTTCAAATTTTGCAGCCCCTCTGTTGTTATATGCAATGAAGTAATCATTTTTTTGCGCTATGGCTTGCGAGTATGCTTCTATGGCCAACTTGTGTTGATTTGATTTACGGTAGGCCGTACCTAAATTGTTGTATGCAAAATATAATTTTGGATCATAACTGATGGCCTTTTTATAATCTACAATAGCCCCTGAATAATCTTCCGTTTTCATTTTCGTACTACCTCGGTCATTATAAGCATAGGCATAATCAGGTTTTAGAACAATGGCTCTATTGAAAGCATCCAAGGCATCCTGATATTGCTCTTTTAAAAAATAAGTTGCACCAAGATAATAAAATACAAAAGGATTTTTGTTGTCGAACATCGATGCAAATTGAAGGTTTTTCAATGCCTCGTCCAATTGATCGTTTTCATAAAAATATTTACCCAAATAAAAAAACGACAAATTGCTGTCCGGTTTTATTTCAATCGATTTCTTAAAATCTTCAATAGCACTTTCCACCTGATTAAGTTCCATTTTTGCCACGCCGAGATTATAATATGCCTTAGCAAATTGAGGATTCAAACGTATTGCTTCTTGAAAGAGATTGACGGCTTCGATGTAGTTTTTGGATTCGAGAGCAGCAACACCTTTGTTATATGCTTCCTGAGCCTGCACTTTGGTAACTGCAGTCGAATCACCTACTTGAACCTGTGATTTGCCAAGACTACACAGCAAAATTAAACCATAAATAAAAAAACTTCTTTTCATTTTTAGTATTTTTTCTTTGATTTGCAAAAATCGAAAATTTATGGCTAAAATAAAAAAATCCGGAAAACAAACAAACAAATCTAAAAGCAAATCTATTTTAACAAAAAATTCGCTTGCGTTTCTGGAAAAGTATCTCAACAATCCTTCGCCAACAGGTTTTGAAAGTGGAGGACAAAAACTTTGGTTAGATTACATCAAACCATATATTGACGAATATTATGTTGATAATTACGGCACAGTAGTAGGCATCATTAATCCAAAAGCAAAATACAAAGTGGTGATTGAGGCGCATGCCGACGAAATCTCATGGTTTGTCCATTATATCAATGAAAAAGGATTTATCTATCTTAGAAGGAATGGTGGATCAGATCATCAAATCGCCCCCTCCAAAAGGGTGAATATACATACCCAAAAAGGCATTGTCAAGGCTGTATTTGGTTGGCCCGCAATACATACACGTTCCGGTAAAGAAGAAGCCCCTCAATTAAACAATATTTTCCTTGATTGTGGTTGCAGTTCAAAAGAAGAAGTTGAAAAACTTGGTGTGAGAGTGGGTGATGTCGTCACTTATGAAGACACATTTATGCAACTTAACGATTTCTTTGTCAGCCGAGCATTAGACAACCGCATTGGAGGTTTTATGATTGCCGAAGTGGCCCGCTTGATGAAAGAAACCGGTTTTCGGCCTGAGTATGGATTGTATATCACTAATTCAGTTCAAGAAGAAGTTGGGCTTAGAGGTGCCGAAATGATCGTCAAACAAATTCAACCCAATGTCGCTATTGTCACAGATGTCTGTCATGACACGCAAACACCTATGATCAACAAAATCGAACAAGGAGATCTTGCCTGCGGAAAGGGACCTGTTATAACCGTAGGACCTGCGGTTCAACAAAATCTACGGGAATTAATCGAACGTACGGCCGAAAAAAACAAAATTCCATTTCAAAGAGCTGCGGCATCCAGATCTACCGGCACAGACACCGATGCATTTGCCTATTCGGGTGCCGGAGTTGTGTCGGCGTTGATTTCTTTACCTTTGAGATATATGCACACGACAGTAGAAATGGTTCATCAATCTGACGTTGAAAATGTTATTCAATTAATTTATCACACTTTGAAAAATATTAAAAACAACCAGGATTTTAGATATTTCAAATAAATTTGATATTTTTGAGGTAACCTCATAATCAAGAGACCATGACTGAAACCAACAAGATTAGCATTCTAAAAACAAAAGAAAGCAAATTAAAAGAGGTTGATTTGGAAAACTTGGTCTTTGGAAAATTTTTCACCGATCACATGTTTATTTGTGAATATAAAAACAATGCATGGCAAAATCCAAGAATTGTCCCCTTCCAAAACATTTCGTTACATCCTGCTTGTGCCGCCTTGCACTATGGCCAGGCAATTTTTGAGGGTTTAAAGGCATATAAAAATGAAAAAAACGAGGTATTTTTATTCAGACCCGAAAAAAATGCCGAAAGATTTAATGTCTCGGCACAACGCCTTTGTATGCCTTCATTCCCCGAGGAATTGTTTGTAGAAGCCGTTAAGGAATTAGTAAAATTAGACCATGAATGGATACCTAAGTCAAAAGGTGCCTCCTTATATATCCGTCCTTTTATGTTTGCCTCACAACCCGTACTTGGGGTCAGACCTGCCGATGAATACACCATGATGATTTTTGCCTCGCCTGTAAATGCCTATTACGCTGATCCATTAAAGGTGAAAATAGAAGAATATTACACACGTAGCGTTGAGGGCGGTACGGGATTTGCCAAAGCTGCGGGCAATTATGCTGCAGCACTTTATCCGGCCAGATTGGCTCAACAAAAAGGATACCACCAATTGATTTGGACCAATGCCATTACTCATGAGTTTATAGAGGAATCAGGGACCATGAATATATTCTTTCAATTTGACGATACTTTGGTCACTCCTCCTCTCGACAAAAAAACTATTTTGGCAGGCATCACCCGTGACAGCATCCTCACTTTGGCAAAACAATACAAAATACCTGTAGAAGTAAGACCTGTGAAAGTATCAGAATTGATAGAAAGCATTGAAAAAGGCACTCTCAAGGATATTTTTGGTGCCGGAACAGCTGCCACAATTGCTCCAATTGCATTGATCAGCTACAAAGAAAAAGATTATCAATGCCCACCACTGCAACAAAGAGAGTTTTCAAATTTTGCAGCAAATTATTTGGAAAAACTCAGAAAAGGTCTTATTGACGATCCTTTCAATTGGAGAATTAAGGTTATGTAAGTAAGCCACCGTAATTTATGCATAAACTCTTTTTAAGTATTTTTCTTGTTTGTTTCATTCAATTAAATCAACTTTTTTCTCAAGAACCATTAGATACTTTTCAAAATAAATTTTCTTGTAAATTATGGCGTTTCGGATCTATCGCAGCAGGATCGGCAATATCATTGACATGGTTGAGCTATGAATGGTATAAACCCTATTCTACCGGAAAGTTTCATTTTTTTAATGATGGTAACGAATGGGGGGGCATGGACAAATTGGGGCATACATTCTCGACATACTATATATCTAGATTTCTTGAAGAATTTCTCTTGCCCTGCTATTATTCCGAAGAAAAAGTCAAAGTACGCAAACTTTCGGCTTTCATTCCATGGGGATATATGTTGGTTATTGAAACAATGGACGGTTTTTCAAGCGGATGGGGATTTTCTTTATATGATCTGGCGGCCAACACTGCCGGCACTTTCTTATATATAAGTAATGCCCATTTATATGGTTTTTCATTAAAATTTTCATATAAAAATTCTTCAATGGCCTCGCTAAGACCGGAAATTTTCGGAAAAAATCTTGCTGAAAATATACTCAAGGATTATAACGGACAAGTATACTGGATTGGTTATTCACCTTTCAAAGAAAATGCAAAATTTTCATTTGTAAGTTTTTGCTTGGGCTATTCAATAGAAAATTATTATACTTCGCATAAAGACCAATATACCTTAAATCAAATTTATTTGGCTCCCGATATTCAGTGGACCAAAATCAAAACACACAAAAAATGGTTGTTGCAGACGTTTAAAATTTTGGATATCATCAAACTGCCGTTTCCTTCTCTGCTTATCCAAAATGGCAAATATTTTTTAAGTTTTTCGGGGTATGAATAAAAAAATTATGGGTTGAGTATTTTAAAAACATAATTTTTTAAAGGTGTTTCAACCCTAAGCAGGAAAAAACCTTGATTTTCGGTATCAATCTTGTAAATTCTCAATTGTTTTTTATCAATCACTTCTGATCTTTGTTGCAATAATTTTCCGGAAACATCCATAAGGTCAATGGTAACCATTCCGTCATAGGCCGGTATAATTAATAATTGCAACGGTTCATTGCCTACATTTCCATTCAAAAGTTTTACAATCTCACGTCCTTCTTCATAGGGAAATTGCAGTTCAGTCATCACTGCCTTGGAAAAATCAGGAATACCATATCCATAATCATTGTTGGGTTGAAGATAACGGTCGCAAGATTTTAATATCAAATCCCTTATTTGCCAGGCATTTTTTTCATCAAAGGCCTGCCATAAACAAGCAGCCCCGGCAGAGATCAAAGGAGATGCAAAGGATGTACCGCTACCGGCTAACGCATCGCCATTGGAAGCATAAACTACAGTTGCTTGCCCCATGGCACATACTTCCGGCTTGATCTGTCCGTCAGATGAGGGCCCTCTTGAACTAAAGTCCGCCAAAATTTTGTCTTTGTTGACTGCACCAACACTTATGACACTGTCTGCATCAGCCGGAGCAGTGATGTAATGCCACGGAGCATTGCCTTCATTGCCGGCACTGACAACCACCAACATACCTCTTGTCATGGCTTTGTTGGCTCCTTGTGATATTCTGGTTGTATTGCCGTTCATTTCACTATATTGATGACTGGTAGATTGATGGTCAAATTCAAAATACCCCAAAGAGGTTTGAATAATATCTACTCCCAAACTATCGGCCTTTTCAGCTGCAGCCACCCAATTATCTTCTTCAACCAACGATTCGCTAAATACATCTTCGGTGCGAAATAAATAAAATGAAGAGGCGTATGCGCCTCCTACCATTTTGCCCGGTTGATAAGCCGCAATAATCGACAGTACGGCAGTGCCATGCGGATGATCTTCGTAAACAGACGGCTCTCTCGCCACAAAATCCCATGTTCCAAGTATTTGTCCGTTTTGAAACAAATGCTGAAATCCTGCTATATTATCCACATTTTGAAATCCGGCATCCATGACGGCTATTATTTTGCCTTCTCCATTCCATCCGTTGGCATGTAAAAAATCAAGTTTGATCATTTCTATTTGATCAACAGCATAGCCATAATCCACTGCCGAACTCACAAAATTATTTTTCCATTGGCTTTGCCAGGATTTTCTTCCAAAACTTGCTTTATATTTAAAAACTGTATCAATGGAAGCAACAAAAGGCAAGGAATATAATGGAGCCAACGATACGGTGTCATTTGCTTCCACCACTATACTATTGAACCACTTGTTTATACAATGCAATTGAAAACCTTTTGCCAGAACGCTGTCGATATATGCCGGAGTGACCGGCAAATCCTCGGTAGTAAGAGGAATATTGTATTTTTGACGTCTTGCAAGAGATCTTTGAGATAAAAACTGTCCGGGATTTTGCAAGGAATAAGGATTATTGTTTTTATCTGTAAAAGTTATCCTGTATTTATTATTTCCATTTTGTCCATATATTAAACCACACAAAATGATTAAAAATACTATGATGATTTTTTTTAACAACATAACTACTGCCAATGAATAATTTTATAAATTACCTTATAGCCCGATTTCGGTTTACCGTCGATGAAGGTTTGCAAATCGGTTTTTTCACGGTAAATCAAACCTATTTTCCAAGCATACATTTCTTTTTCAATTTTTTTCTCTATCAAGTTTGAATCATTCTGAACACTTACAGTCAATACAGAATCAAAAGTAAAACCATTTAAATTGACAGGTTGATGCACATCAATAATTTTTGCTTCTTGTTCATCAAGATCATTCATTGCATTTACGTTCCATTTTTTACCTTTTTGGGCGGGAAAAACTAATTTTACAAAATAGCGGTTCTCTTCGTTTCTCACAGCATTAATGTTGTTACGATATTTGCTCCAAATATCTATAATCTGAAAATTGAGAGAATCGTTCTTACGAATACTCCTGACAATTCTGAAAATTTCCTGGTTGTCCTTTGCAAAATAAGAGCTTTCCACAAATTCTTTTAAGGAATAATGAAAGGTATCTACTTTTGGCGGTGTGTAAAAATCATCCCAAATAATAGAATCCACTTCATAAACTAATGTTTGGCCATTAAACACAGGGAAATATTCATGACCGGTGTATGGAACAACCGGTTGGTCTTTTTTGCAACTTGTATTTAGTATCACTGCGATTGCTATGATAATTAAACGATACATCATTTTTTAATAATTCCTCCGGCCACCACATCGTCATGCTCATAAAAAACAGCACTTTGTCCCGGTGCAATTGCCGAAACATTTTTGTGAAAAATGACTCTAATCAGATCATTTTCATTAAAAATAGTAGCAGGAGTACCTGGATCTTTATACCGGATCTTGGCTATTACTTCAAGTCCATTTTCAGGCAAATGACTATATTTTACCCAATTGACTTTTTCTACCCACATTGTGTTTCTTTCGAGGTCTTCCTTATTGCCCAAAACAACCTCGTTGGTCTCAGGTTTGATAGCTACCACATATTTGGGTTCGCCCAAAGCAATTTCCAATCCTTTTCTTTGACCAATAGTGTAAAAGGGATATCCTTTGTGTTTTCCGAGGATATTACCGTTGACATCCACAAAATATCCGCCTTCCAATTGCTCAATTTCCGGTTTTCTACGTTTGAGAAAAGCCCTGTAATCATTATCGGGCACAAAACAAATTTCATAGCTTTCGGCTTTTTTTGCTAGTTCGGTGAATCCCCTGTCAAATGCCATCTGACGAATTTCTTGTTTAGTGTATTGTCCAAGAGGTAATATTGTTCTCGCAAGATTTTTCTGCGACACTCCCCAAAGTACATATGACTGGTCCTTCCAGGTGTCTTTTCCTTTTGAAATCACGTAACGGCCATTTTCATATCTGATATTGGCATAATGACCGGTGGCAATAAAGTCACAATCAAGCGCGTCGGCTCTTTTTATCAAAGCTTCCCATTTAATGTAGGTATTACACAATACACATGGGTTGGGCGTTCTTCCGGATAAATATTCATCTACAAAATTATTGATGATAAAATTGCCAAACTCCTCACGTATATCAATGATGTAATGCGGGAAACCCAATTTAACTGCCAAAATCCTGGCATCGTTGATATCATCCAAACTACAACAGCCGGTGGTTTTTCGTGTTCCTCCGGATGTTTGATAATCCCAGGTTTTCATGGTGATTCCCACCACATCATACCCTTGTTCGTGCAACAACATGGCCGTTACTGAGCTGTCTATTCCACCGCTCATGGCCACTAAAACCCGTTTTTTATTTTTTTCTTTCATTCGGCGTATATCCCAAATTGTTTGTTTAACCTTTCTATCAATTCATGCTCTTCTATTTCTTTCGGTTCGTCGACAGGAATCAAATAATCGTCTTCATTGGCCAACCGACCATGTATGAAGATGACTTCCTTCTCTTTTTTGCCGTTTTTGTCGTTAACTATCCACTTACCCTCTTTCAAATCATTTTTATACATCCCATAAATATTTAAAATTCCATTAGGGTAATAATGCTCAAACAAACCATTTAAACTATCGTTATGATAAATCATCTTGTCTCTTATTTTACCATTATCATAATAATTTATACAAACACCTTCTGCTTTACCATTGACATAATTTTTTTCTTGCAAAAGTATTCCCGAATGATAGTATAGCTTCCATGTGCCATGTTTTTTCCCTTCAATGTAAAATTCCTCAGCCATGATTGTACCTTCCGGAAAATAATAAACCCAGGCACTATCTCTCTTTTGATTGACATATTTTCCGGTACATACAGGTTTTCCGGTTTCATAATAAAATGTGGCATAGCTTCGGCCGTCAGGGTAGTGATAAACTATTGCCCTTACGGCACCTGATGGAAAATAATATGTGAACTTTCCGACAGGTTTGTTGTCTTTAAATTGCCCGGTATATTTCAACTTCCCGTCTTTATAATACCCCTGCCAAGGACCTTGTTTTATGCCTTTGGCATCTTTAAAGTTTAACGTGTTGTCCTGAGAGAAAACTTTTATTGGTCCCAATAAGCACAAACCTGTTATAACAAAAAATAATATTTGAATCATTTTTTTCATTAAAGCAAAATTACACAAACCAATAACGTCATCATCAATTTTTTATTTTTATTAAATAAAAAAAGGCGGTGATGTCACCGCCTTTTGGTATGTATGTGTATTGATTTTTATTGTTCCATCTCTATAGTCATTGAACCATTTTGTGAAGAGGTAGAGGTATTACCGTTATAATCCACATTAGTATATGTGCTTTTAATATCTCCAACAATTTCAATAAGATTATTTTTCAAAGTATTTAAATTCCAAATCATTGTATTTTGCCCATTAGCGTAAGTACTTGTAGTAGTACTGGATTTCCACTCACCATTCATAAAATCATAATCAGGATAAACTTGAACCTCTTCTGTGATGTTAAGCAATACTCTTTCTTTATTTTTAAAATCGGCATTTTTGTCTTTACCAACAAATGACCAAGAACCTTTATAGGTGGTAGAATATTTTCCTTCATTAGGTTCCAAAGTGGTAGTAACAGACGCTCCATTGTTAGGAGTATAAGTTTCTTTTGTGAAATTTTTATTGATTACAATTTCAAATGTATAATCCTTATTCAAAGTGACTTTATATTCACCTGTACCTTCTTTCATTGATTTAGATCCATCGTTGTATATTGTGGTTTGTGTATAGGTAGAACCGTCAAACATTTCCATATTTTGTGTTGTAGTGGTGGTGTTTCCGCTTGTAGAAGTCCAAGTTGAATTCATGTCATATTTTTTCACCATCCACTCACCGGTTAATCTTGCTTTTCTGCTGCGCAAAGAGATAGCCGGGTCACCATCTCCTTTTTTACATGATGTCACAAATGTCGACATAAAAATAGCAGTTGCTGCTAATAATGTTAGTTTTTTCATAGTTTTTAGTTTTTAGATTGCTAGGCAAAAATATAAATTTTTAAATTACAAAAAAATTTTTAACGAATTAGAAATTCCGTACGACGGTTTTTAGCCCTTCCTTCTTCCGTTGCATTACTTGCCACAGGGCGTGTCTCTCCATAACCTTTATAAGTCATTCGTTCTGCTGGTATTCCTTTTTTTAACAAATATTCGTAAACCACACGGGCACGATTCTCACTCAATGCCATGTTAAAATCATCATCCCCCACATTATCCGTATGTCCTTGAATCTCTATTTTTAAATCTTTGTTTTGTTTTAAAAAATCGGCAAATGCATCCAATACATAATATGATTTTTGGTCCAATTCATATGAATTGGTAGGAAACAAGATATCGTGCAATGTATAAGTTTTGCCTTTTTCGATTGGTTTCACTTCCAATGGATGCGACACATGAATCGGCCGTCCGACTATCTCGGCTTTCATATGAATTAATGCCGAAGAAAATGCATAGCCCTCTTTTTTGGCCATCAACAATAAATCTTCATTTTCTTTTGCCGTCACCACTGCAACAAACTGTCCGCTTTCTTTATCCACTACGCCGGAATATGTTTTTCCATTGGATAAGTTTTTTATCTCTACATCTACACCGTCTGGCACTTGACCTTTTGCATCAGCCATTTCTCCTCTGATAAAGGTAACTTTCTCAGGTCGTGCATCTTCATACAATTCAAAACAATAAATATCCAAATTATCTTGCAACAAGCCAGCAGAAAAATAACCATAATTCCCATCAACGCTCACAATAAAGCCATGTTCGTCTTTTTCGGTGTTTATAGGATATCCTATGTTTTTTGGTGTCGTAAAAGTACCGTCTTCTTTGATTTTGGAATAAAATATATCAAACCCTCCATAGCCCGGATGTCCGTCGGAACTAAAATAAAGCGTATAACTGTCAGAATGGATAAATGGTGACTTTTCATTTCCTTCTGTATTGATAACGGGCCCCAAATTAACCGGTGGTCCCCATTTTCCATCTGCCTGACGTTCCACCTTGTAAATATCCATACCACCGTATCCGCCTTCCCTTGCGGAAGCAAAATATAATGTTTTGTCATCGGCAGAAATAGATGGCTGACCTTCCCAAGTATATTTTCCGTTGATATGATCACCGATACTTTTCAACGGACCCCATTGCCCATCCTTAAATTCACTATAGTAAATATCACCATTGGCATACAACACTCCCGAATTACCTTGTTGAATGCGGCTTTCCCGTCTTGGATCAGGAATTAATTCTACCACTGTTACATAAATTGTTTTATTGGTTACCGAAATGCTCACCGCTCCCTGATTTAAACCTTTTTCGTTAAATGGCGGCCCCATAAAAATTCCTACCGAAAAGGTATCCGGTCCATATCTCCGACTTTGTGTTAAAAACTCTCTTTGCTCCTTCCCCAACATCGATTTCGTGTCCTCATTGACTCTTCTTGTGAAATATAAATAGCGGTTATCCGGTGACAACATCGGCAGATATTCATCCAATTCGGTGCAAACCCCTTTCACTTTTTTTGGTGTAAACTTTACCGGATTTTTCAAAAAGTAATCCAACTCTTCTATCTGCTTTACTTTGTTTTGTGCATCTTCGGTAAGTTGACGATTTTTCCCCGAAGTCGAAGAGAGATATTTTCCAAACCATTCCTTTGCCTCTGTCCATTCTCTATGCATATAATAGTAGTTGCCCAACTCATAATAATATAGATAATTTTTGTAAGAAGGGCAATTCTCTACCAGTTTTTTCCAATATGATATTTTACGGTTGGTTGCTTGTTGCACTTGCATCAAAGACAAAGCACCATTGGCCTCCCTTTCAGCCATATTGGCTAAATCTTCCCAAGCTTCAGGTATGTGTGGATCCTTTTCAAGCGCTTCGAGTAAGAGTTTTTTTCTTTCACTTAATGTCACACCGGGCAACTGTGATGCATCATAAAGCTTCAACGCTTTTTTGTTAGGTTTTTCGCATTCATCCTGTGCAACCAAATTACCGGTAACAAGAAAAAAAGCAAGCCAAACAACCCACCAACTATTGTTTTTCCAGTTCCTCAGCTCTTCTCTTTGCATCTTCAATAATTTTATCCGCTTTTACATTGCCTTCATCAATGATTTTTTGGGCTTTCTCATCAGTTTCTTTTCTTAATTTATCTGCAGCTTTCTTGGCAGCAGCTTTTTCTAATGGATTTTTTGCTTTTGCTTCAATTTCATCAGCGGCAGAGTATCCTTCTTTTCGTGTTTTTTCGGCCAATGCTTGAGCTTCACTTCTTATTTTTTCGGCTTGTTTTTGGGCTTCTGCCAATATTTTTGCAGCTTCTTCTTTGGCTTTTTGCTTGACATCTTCTTTAATCTCTTCTACTTTTTGTTCGATTTTTTCTTTTACTTCTTCTTTGATTTGTTCTTTTAAATCCCCTCCAATTGAAGTCAGATCGGTAGATATCTTAGGATCGTTTATTGTTCCTGTCATTTTTGCTTTGATATTGATAATATCCGGCAATTTCACGTTCAATCCGGTTTTGCCGGTCAAACTTGCAGCCCATTGATCAGGTTGGGATCCAAGTTCCGATCGTGGTATGGCAAAAACAAAATCATAATTAATTTCTTGTTCGAATGTATTATAGCCGGATGCCGTCACCTCCGTTTTTCCCAATTTAAATTTGAATGGTTTTACTTCAACTTTTCCGTCACTAAATTCAAAATTTATTTTCACATCATTCAATGCCCAACTTTTATATTCCGGTTTTTTAATGGCATCGGCCAATTTAACCAATGGTTTAAAATCTTTTATTTCAACATTTTTAGTGGTCAAAATACCTTTTCCGGTCAATGTATTCATTACGGGCTCCATCTTATCGTCAAGCAACCCTTTGACCGATAGCTCGCTCGAAAATTTCCCGAAAGCCGATTTGGCTATAGGCGCCATTTTTTCCACTGTATTAAATGTAGTGGCCGTTTTTTGCACATCCCAATCTACAATTGCCATAGAAAAATCAAATGCAGGTTTGTCCGGATTGACCGTTTCATAGTAACCACTCATTTTTACCATTCCATCCATCATGTTCATCGAAACATTCTCCATGCTCAATCGTTGATTGCGAACAATCATGTTGCCTTTCACATTTGTTATATCATATGTATCGTAAATCACCCTGTCTATTTTTGCATTCAACACAAAATCGATATTTTTTGGCACTTCCACCACCGTCAATGGTTCCTCTGATGCCGTATCGGCCGGCGTTGCAGCATCGCTATCGCTTCCCATAAATTCATTGATGTCCAACAATTGCGAATAATATTCAAATTGCCCTTTTAATGTCACACTGTCGCTCAAAGCATATTGAATGATATTATCCAATTTCCCTTTTAAACTGATGTCAGATTTCCCCACATAACTTTGAAAGTTTACAAGCTCAACTTTTTGAGGCGAAAAGTTCATAACCATTTCTTTTATTTTAGTCGCATAGGGCAACGAAGGTGTTTCGTACAAAAGATCCATCACAGCCAATCTGCCATCTGCTTTAAATTGGTCGTATTTTCCTTGATCCAGTGCCGACAATTTCCCTGCTATGGCTATGTCCGACTCTATCACCCCTCCGATATTTTCTCCTTGTTCGAGTGGCACAACATCTTTCAATGTATTTAAATCTATTTTTCCTTTAAACGAAGCTTTTATTTCCGGATCAGAAACCGGCGTTTTCAAAAACAATGTCATGTCAAAGGGATTGGAAGCCATTTCCATATGAAATTTTCTCAAATCTATCACCGTCAAATCTTCACTTCCTCCGGGATTACTGATTTTCAGGTCTATGGCTATTTTATCGACCGATTTGGGCAGAGTCCGGATATTTAAACATGGCATTGCTCACCAACAATTGTATATCAAAAAAGGGCAAACGCGTTTCAGTATATTGACCTTTAATAACGGCCTTCAACTCGGCATTTCCGGCAGTTTTGACCGAAGCAAATTCACGGGCGTAAATGGCCGGAACCAACGATAAAATTTCTTTAAACGTAGTTTTGGTTGTGCTGAAATTAATGTCCATTTCCATTATCGAATCATTCGGCATCGCCAACCAACCATCAAACTTCGACTCCAATGCATTTATCTTCAAAACATTATCTTTAAACGTGTATTTCGAATTTTTCAAATCGGTCAAAATAATGGCCGAAAACTCCGAACGAACCTTATTTAAAAAAGGAATACCATCCATGACGTATGTCAGCGTATCTGTCACAAAATTCATTTTCATATCGGTGGTGTTTTCCGTAAAATCTCCCGATAATTCAAATTCATACGGGCCAATTGCTGCCTTCATTTTCCCTTCCAAATCTTCATACACAATATAGGAATCGGCAATTTTCAACTCTTTCAATGCCATCTTAAAGGGACTCGATGACGTATCGGGCGTTTCTTCTTCAACAGTTGTAGAATCTACTTTTGCAATATCCCAATTGGCTTTACCATTTTCCAAAATCTTTGCATGTATTTTTGATTGATTCACATATATCTTTTTAATTTTATATTCATCACCTGAAATTACCGACATTAAATCCAGCACCAAATCCAACCTGCCGACCTCTGCCAAACGTACGCCATCAAATTCGGCTACTCCATCCACCTGCACATTTTCTATACTGAATTTCAAATTTGGAAATGTAGAGATAATGCTAATATCAAACTCGCCAAAATCCACCTTTGCATTTAATTGTTCATTGACGGTTTCCTTCACGGTGGCAATAATTTTATCCTTAAAAAGGAAAGGTACTGCCAAAACAAATCCTATCAATAATACCAAAACAATTGCAGCTATTTTCAAAAACTTTTTCATAGTTGTAAATTTTAAGCGAAAGTATTAAAAAAAAGGCATTTTTTAAGATTTCCCGGCAAAATTATCACAGATTTTCACAGGTATCGATCACACTCAAAAATCACACCAAAAACATGTCTGTCAACCTTAAATGAAAACTTTTCTGTCATGAAAGCAGCAAATTTTTCCAACCGAACTGTAGAAGTTTGATAAAAAATTTTATGGCGGCTGACGGCGGTTCGCTCATAGTCCGCGCCCCTCAGCCACGGCCTGCATGGGCCTGCAGCGATCTTCCTGCCGTCAGCTGCTGCAAGTCCCTGCATGACGGGCTTCGGTGCTTGCGGGCTATCCGCTCACCGCCGGCCGCAAAACACTCTACACCCAACCCCTTTATAAAATCTCTCGCAAAATCGTGTCTACCTGAACACCCTCTGCCTCTGCCTTATAATTTCTGATGACCCTGTGCCTCAACACGGGCAAAGCAATGGCTTTGACATCTTCTATGTCGGGCGAATATTTACCGTTTAACAAAGCATGCACTTTCGCACCCAAAATCAAAAATTGCGAAGCTCTCGGTCCGGCGCCCCAGGCCACATATTGTTTCACAATTTCGGGTGCTATTCCCGAGTTTACCCTCGTTTTAACCGCCAACCCAACAGCATACTCTATTACGTTATCCGGCACAGGCACTTTCTTTACCAACTGTTGATAATACAAAATATCTTCGCTGTTCATTACCGCCTTGACATCCGGCTCAAAATGTCCCGTGGTAGCTTTGACTATTTGCACCTCTTCTTCAAAAGAAGGATAATCTACCAACAATAGATACATAAACCTGTCTAATTGAGCTTCAGGCAGCGGATAGGTGCCTTCCTGTTCAATGGGATTCTGTGTGGCCAAAACAAAAAATGGCGATGGCAAAGGATATTTTTTGCCCGATACTGTCACCATTTTCTCTTGCATCGATTCCAATAATGCTGCTTGCGTCTTTGGTGGAGTCCTGTTAATTTCGTCGGCAAGCACTATATTGGCAAAGACAGGTCCTTTGACAAACCGGAATTCTTTTTTTTCATCCAAAATCTCATTCCCTGTTATATCACCCGGCATCAAGTCGGGCGTAAACTGAATCCGGTTAAAACTCAACTCCAATGATTTTGCCACCGTATTCACCAACAAAGTTTTGGCAAGCCCGGGCACCCCAACCAACAAACAATGCCCTCCGGCAAAAATGGCATTGACCACATGATCCACCACTGTTTCTTGTCCCACTATTACTTTTGAAATTTCTCTTTTGAGAGAGTGATATTTTTCTTTTAACGCCTCTACAGCTTCAATTTCGTTAGAAGGTTTCATACATTGTTTTAATTTTCATTTTTTACCCAAGGATTGGTAAAATTACAACTTTTCCATTCCGGTTCAATTCTCACAAAAGTTTCTTTAATTTTTTCTTCCAACCATTGGTTGATTTTTCTGTTCTTTTTGTCGTTCAATGCCAATTCTTTCAGATATTCAAAATCTTCCTGCAAGTTAGCCCTATGTGGCTCGGTTCTCGATTTCAAATAAATAATTCTATACCCTTCTTTACCATCCGGCGATTTGTATGGCACAGGTTGAGATATTTCACCTGCCTTCATTTTATCTATCACAAAAAACACGCCGGGATCCAATTGATCCATGTCAAACCAGGTGGTTCCCGTGTAAGGATTGATCAGATTTCCACCATTATTTTTTGTTTTCGTATCTTCCGAAAATAATCTTGCTGCTTTCTCAAAAGACAAAGTATCTAAAATTGCATTGCGTATCGAATCAAGCTTCATTTTTGCCAATTGGGACGATTTTGAATCGGTCACCGGTTTAATTAATATGTGCCTCACATTCACTTTGTCACCTTGTTTATCAATGAGTTGAATCAAGTGATAACCAAACTCTGTTTCTACTATTCCCGACATATCCCCGGGATTTTTTAATTTAAAAGCCGCCGCGGCAAACTCAGGCACAAGGTCTGCTTTGTTGACCCATCCCAATTCTCCCCCTTTTTTTGCCGAGCCCGGATCTTGTGAATACAATAAAGCCAAGGTAGAAAACTTTTCGCCTTTTTCCACTCTTGATTTAATTTCTTTCAATTTGTCAATGGCATATTCTTTAGCTTCCTGACTTACCGGTGTGTAAATCACAATATGAGCCACCTCCACACGTGCATTTATCAATGGAATACTGTCTTTGGGCAAGCTCTCATAAAATTGCTTTACTTCGGAAGGCGAAATTTTTATATTTTCAGTTATTTTGGCCTGCATGGTTTGGGACAAAAGTTGCTGCCTGATCAATTCCCTGAACTCGTCTTTAATTTCTTTAATCGTTTTTTTGTAATATTCTTCCAGTTGTTTTTCCGAACCGAGTTGCGAAACAAAAAACCTGATACGTCTGTCCAACTCGTCATTTACCTGATCTTCACTTACATTTACGCTGTCAAGCTTGGCTTGATAAACAAGCATGGCTTGATAAAGCAAATCTTCAAGCAACAAACATTTGGTATTGTCATACACTTCAAATCCTTGCGCAAGATATTGCTGATATTGTTCCTGAAGGTCAGACCATAACACTATTTCATCACCCACAATGGCAATAATTTTATCCAACACTTGCTTATCTTGTGCTTTTGACAGTGATTGTAAAAAAATCAATAAAACTGCAGATATGTAAAAATATTTTTTCATTCTATAGATTTGCCTGTGTATATTTTAACCATTCCGTTTTTTATCGCGTCTTCATACATTTGAGTCTTCAATTCTTGCCATTTATGCAAACGTCTCTTCATCAAAATCATTGTTTTTATTTGATCTTTGACAAAATCGACCGGTGGCAATGATTCTTTTACCTTGTAATCAAAAATTTTGGCAAAATAAACAAAACTGCTGTCTTGAGTTTTAATGACATGATTTTTTCTGAAAAATTGTTCATCCGACAAATCTTGCCCCATCAGTTGTTTTAGATCATTCAACAATATCCAAACAGAAGTATCCACATGCGATTTAATGGAAAATTGATATACGTATTGAAATATCTGATTTTCGTCTTTTTCTTTGGCTTCTCTGAATTTCTTTTCCCATTCATCCAATTTAGGGGCTTCCTTATTAAATTGAAAAAAATATGCCTTCACGATATTTTCTTTCAATTCAAATTCTTTTTGATTTTCTTCAAAATACTTTTTGATCTCCTCATCCGTAACCAATGTGTCAAGATATTGATTCAAGAGTTTGGTTTCATAAGCATGCAACAACAAACTCTTGCGGTAATCCTCAATGAGTTTGTCAAATTGTTTCAATTCTTCTTCGGAAATGTTCATTTGCGCCTTTTCGAGCAACAAATTTTCTTTGACCCAGTTCATAGTCAGCTCTTCCACTAATAAGACACTATCTTGCCCGGTAATGTTTTCGGGCAACATAGATTGTATGTCCTCCATCAACAAAACCCTGTTGCCTACTTTTGCCAATACCTTTCCCCCTTTTTTTTCTGCCGGTTGCTTTGGCTGAAAATATTTGCAAGATATTGTTACAAAAGCCGTGAAACAAAAACAGGTGTATCTAAAAATATTATTGTTGATTGACATTCTTGAGATTTTCGTAAAAAACTTCAACCGGATATTTTTGTTTCAGATCATCCAACCATTTCTTTTCAAGATATTGTTGATAATCTGAAATAACGGCTCCTTTGACAAGATTAAAGTCCTTCGGTGAAGGTGGAACAATTTTTTTAATGTGAACAAATACAAATTTGTCCTTTATCGAAGCTATCTCACTTATGCCTTCTGTCCATTCAAAAGGATTTAGCAAAGGATTCTCACCTTTTAAATACAAACCGGAATGAATTTTTATCACTTCAGATTTTTTATTGTATTTGGCAAGCAATGATGCAAGTCCATCTTTCCCTTTTTTAACCATTTTGGAATATGCCTTTTTAAATTTCGTCAACACATTCATATCATTGCTTTCAAAAATAACTGCATCAACTCGTTCATCCCAAAGGTATTTATTTTTGTTTTCTTCATAAAATGCTTTCAATCCGGCAGTGTCTTTTACTGCTTTGGACCAAACCATCTGGTCGGTTATGTTAAAAAGCAATATGCCCTCGTAATATTCTTTATATAAACGAGCAAACTCAGGATATTTTTTTTCCAAATTTTCATCTTCTATTTTTAAAACGGTCTCTTTAACAAATTCCTTGAAATACTCATTAACAACTTGGGCAATTGTTGTCACCGGTTTGCGATATTGCATTTTGTACATATATTCAATAAATTCCTCTTGAGTATATTTACGGCCATTCAATTCAAACACTGGTTTGTTATATTTTGACAGATCTGCAGGTTTTTTCCATTTTGCTTCAAAAATGTCTTTATTGACCAGAGTATAAATATCTTTCAAGTTTTGTGGATATTCTTTGTATCCATATTCTTTTTTCAAACGGTTAACAAAGGATTCTTTGCTTAAATAGGTTCTTGAATCTTTTGCCATCTTTTGTTTTAATTCGGCTTTCATATCTTCAAAAGGTTTCAAATCATATTTTTCCAACCTTTTGATAATATGCCAACCATAGGGAGTTTCTACAGGTTCGGAGATATCTCCGTCTTTTTTCAAAGCAAATGCGGCATCTTCAAAACTTTCAACCATTCTTCCTGTGCCAAAAACCGGCAAGACCCCTCCGTGCAATGATGTGCTTTTATCATCACTTTCGGTTTTTGCCAACTCCTCGAATGATTCACCATTTTTTAACCTGTTGTATATCTCAAAGATTTTTTCTTTGGCTTTTTGTTTGTCCTCTTCCGTTGCATTCACAGGAAAGCGTTTCATAATATGGGCCACTTTTATTTGTCCCCGAGCAGGTCTTTTGTCCTTGACATAAACAAGATGATAACCAAAACGAGTACGCACAGGCATGGACACCTCTCCAACCGGCGTTGTATAAGCCGCAGTTTCAAATGGATATACCATGTAAAAAACATTGAAATACCCCAGATCTCCTCCATTTTCTTTTACCGAAGGATCTTCCGACTCTTCCCTTGCCACTAATTCAAAAGGTTCTTTGTCTTTCAAAATTCGTTCCCTGATTTTCATAATTCTTTTCCAACATTCTAGTGTATCGGCAGGACTTGCATTTTCCGGGCATCTCACCAAAATATGAGCAGCCCTGACATCATACTGCATACGATCATAGGCCTCTTTCAAAAGTTTATCTGATACTTCTTTGTCATTTAAATATGGCTGAGCCAATTGTGTCCGGTAGGTTTTCAATTCCGCCAAAAAAGCCGGCATGGTATCCAGGCCCATTTTTTTGGCTTCGTATACTTTAAGTTTAAAATTGACAAACAACTGCATGTAATCTTCCAATGATTGTTTTTCGCCGAGATGGCTGTTTTTGTTGTAAACAGCCAAAAATTCGTCCAAGTAAGTAGTGTCTTCTTTGTTTATGACCAAAACCGGCGGATTATTTGATTTACCGGTCAATTTTTTTTCTTTATTCTGAGCATAAATTGATGTGCATAAAAATAAATAACCTGCCAGTGCGAAAAACAACTTTTTTTTCATATCTAAAATATTTTATCGTGAATAGTTTGGAGCTTCTCTTGTAATGGTAATATCATGCGGATGGCTTTCAATAATTCCCGCATGTGTAATTTTCACAAATTGGGCTTTTCTCAGTTCTTTGATATTTTTGGCACCGCAATACCCCATCCCTGCTCTCAAGCCACCAATCAATTGATACAAAACCTCACTTAAGTTCCCTTTATATGGCACCCTGCCTGAAATTCCTTCAGGCACAAGCTTCTTGATATCATCCTCCATATCTTGAAAATACCTGTCTTTCGAACCTTGCTGCATGGCTTCGACAGACCCCATTCCTCTGTATGCTTTAAATTTACGGCCTTCATAAATGATAGTTTCTCCCGGAGATTCCTCCACACCTGCAAAAATCGACCCCAACATAACAGAATCTGCCCCCGCAGCCAAGGCTTTCACAATGTCACCGCTATAGCGAATACCTCCGTCAGCGATAACAGGCACTTTCCCTTTGATAGCATTTGCTACATTCATCACTGCATAGAGTTGTGGAACTCCCACACCGGCAACAACCCTCGTAGTACATATAGAACCCGGACCTATACCCACTTTTACGGCATCCGCCCCTGCTTTTATTAAATCTATGGCAGCTTCACCGGTTGCTATGTTTCCTGCTACAACTTGCAAGTTTTTAAATGCTTTTTTTATTTTTTTTACCGTCTCAATTACTCCTTTTGTATGTCCGTGGGCAGTATCAACCACAACCGCATCGACACCGGCTGCATTTAGCGCCTCTACCCTGTCCATCGTGTCCGGAGTGATGCCCACTGCTGCAGCTACCCTCAACCTACCCAATTCATCTTTACAAGCATTGGGCTTAATCTTCACTTTCAAAATATCTTTGTAGGTAATTAATCCTACCAAACGTTTTTTTTTGTCGACAACCGGTAATTTTTCAATTTTATATTTTTCCAATATCTTTTCGGCTTTCAACAAAGTCGTACCAACAGGTGCCGTGATGATATTTTCTTTTGTCATGACCTCTTTTACAGGTCTTTTCATATTTTTTTCAAAACGTAAATCCCTGTTGGTAACTATGCCTACCAATAAGTTGTTGTTATCTACCACAGGAATCCCCCCAATTTTATATTCTTTCATTATGGCCAGAGCATCGCCTACTTTTGCATCAACCGGCAAGGTGACCGGATCGAGAATCATCCCGCTTTCGCTGCGTTTTACTTTTCTGACTTCTTCTGCCTGACGGCTTATGTTCATATTTTTATGCAACACACCTATGCCGCCTTCTTGTGCCAATGCTATCGCCAACTTTGACTCGGTGACGGTGTCCATGGCAGCAGAAACAATCGGAGCGTTTAGTTGAATTTCACGTGTAAATTGACTACGGATATCGACTTCTCTTGGCAAAACTTCAGAATATCTTGGAACTAACAAAACATCATCATAAGTCAATGCTTCGGCCAAAATTTTGTTTGTATTATCCATCCCTTAATTTTTCAGGCAAATTTATAAATTATATTCAGGATTTTTGGCAAAGGGAATTATATTTTAAACTTTTTGACATTTTTGTATAAATGCGAATAAAATTACAATTTATAATGATTTCTCAATAAAATCCATCATTATTCATCTATTCATTTTTAAAGAAAATCAAGATTTGCCTTAGCGCAAAGATCGAGTTGAACATTTGAATTATTTGAATATGCGACTTGAATATGCGTACTATTAATAAGGTATCTTGAACAAAAAAACATATCAAATAAAAATTTATTTGCCAAAAAAGACAACGCAATAAAAACTATGTGATGCACAAATAGAAAACCCAGATTTAGATTCAACAGCCGGTATTAGGTTGAATTGATTCATCTTATTTGGAAACCGGCCGGCAAATACATCTATAAGAGTTTTAGGATGATAAATCACTATATCTTCTTCCAAAACAAGTTGATAAAAGTGTGACAGGGCGTTTTTAATAACCGGAAAAATCAACCTATTCACATTTTTCATGATTGCAAAGAGATTTGATCGAACATTTGTTGCCCTTCTTTTGAATTGACAAGTTTTTGATAATCGGCATCTATCGGAAAAAATGACAAACCATAGGATTTGACAAGTTTTTCAAAATTCTTGGCAGTTGAAAAATACACTTTATGGCCTCGTTTTTCCAATGCATTTCCTTAAATTGCAAATGGTTGCACATCGCCCTTGCTGCCTGGTGTCATTATGGCTATTTTCATTTTTTGAGTTTTATGTTTGGCAAATGTATCTTTTATGTCTATTTATTTGTTTGATTGTTTTTATGTAAATGACCACCGCTTGCTCCAATATCTCTCTATAAACATGACTTGAAATTTGCATAAATTTACCCCCGGATTTACAAAATGAAAACTTACTTAAATATCACCATTCTTCTATTTTGTTCATTTTTTTTTATTCATTGCAAAAAAAACCGTTGTTTTAAATCTGCCGGTCCTGCTGATTTTTCATTGGTATCATTATCACCTTTTGATACAGTTGAAATTTCCGGAGATAACTACAACTTATATCTAAAAAAAGATTCATCTTATTATGCCGAAATTTCGGGTGGTAAAAATTTAATTCCTTTTGTAGAATTTAAAATTCATAACAAAAAACTTACGATTGACGATCGCAATCAATGCCGTTGGCTTAGATCATATAAATCAAAACCGGAAGTAACATTGCACATGCCGGATTTAAAACATATCATTTACCGAGGAGCCGGAGATATTATTACTTTAGATACCATACGCAGCAATTTCTCATTGGAATCATGGGACGGATCCGGGAGTATCCGCTTAAAAATTCATACTGACAGCTTATTTTTATTTTCTCATACAGGCCCCATTGACATTCATGTAGAAGGAATAGCCGGTTATGTTTATGCCTACAATAATGGTAATGGATTTATATACCTGCAAAATTTAAAGTCGCCTCGAGTTTTTGTCAATGCTTCGGGGACCGGAGATACCCATATAGCCCCATTGCAATATACCGGCTATGAAATTTATTCATACGGAAATATCTATTGCTATACACATCCTTCTATTCTTTATGAAGTTACAAAAGGGAAAGGAAGTTTTATCCTGGTCAATTAAGAAATTTGTTTAGTTTTAACTTTTTAAGAATCTTCAAGCTTGGCATGGAACCCTTATGTCGGCCATCAACCATAATAATCTTTCTCCATCCCAATAAAAGTAAAAAATTCCCAATTGAGTATGCACCAACGTTATGTTTATTTTGCCTGAAATTTCACTCCAATGTTGTTTTAAAGCTTCGGGTATAAGCCGATCCCAACTGTTAGGACTCAACTGATTTTCTTCGATATAAAAACATCCTCTTTTGTCATAAGGATAATCCTCGCATATTTTTTTGGGCAATGTTTTCGTAGAAATGCATGGAAAACCGTCAGACATTTCTTGCATAACCGTCAATAAAGATTTTTCCAAACCCTCTATGTTTTCATTCAAATCTTTTATCAAGATAAATTGGGGCATGGCTCCACTGCTATAAATCAACACAGGTCCGTTTCCGAATGATACATATTTTCTGTATGCCTGTCCGGGGTCATTTTTCCAATAAAAAAAGAAATTGTTTATTTCTTTGTTTAACAGTTCTGAATTAGTTTCATTTTTAGTTGTTTGACTTTTGTTTTCTTGCACTTCAATTCCTTGACCCGTTTTTTGAGTTTCATTATTTTGACAGGCCTGTAATAAAGCTGTAGAAAACAATAAAATCCATTTAAATTGACATATTCTTTTCATCGTACATTATTTTTAGTTGAAAATAATATTTGTAAAGGAATGCCGGTAGCTCCTGAGGGCATGGCTGTTTGTAAAATCAACGACAAAGTGGGAGCAATATCGGAAATAGCTACAAATTCACTTACTTTAAGGCCTTGGGGGATATTTTTTCCCCAAAATATCAAAGGTACATGAGTATCATACCTGTAGACCGACCCATGTGTAGTTCCTTTTTTTCCGTATTCCATGCTACCGGGATCTTGTAGGATAAAAAAGTCGCCCGACAAATGAGGATGCAATCCGTTTGCCAACATATTGACAGCATTGATTGTTCGATCTTTCACCAAATATTTTAACTCCTCTTTGTCATAAATGGCTTTTATTTCCGGATTTCCTGCAATAAAAACATTTAATTGAGTTTTGATCCAATCTCGATAAGGCCTCCATTCATTTGCCAAATAAATCTGCATATTGCTGATATTTTCCACAGGAGGCAGAACAGGTAATTTATTTGCATGTAGATGGAGTTCTCCGGCACGAAATGGATGCATCGCGGCAGAATTGAATCCGGAAGCTTTGATCATTAAAAATTTGTTTAAAGAATCTTTCAACGAAGTAAAGTACAAACTTTTTCCGGGCAAACGAAATTCTTCATTAAACCCGGTATTTTCAGCCCCGCCGTGATCTGCGGTTAAAAAGACCAGGACATTGTCTTTACCAAATTTTTTTTCAAGGTAATTCAGAAAATCTCCCAGTTCTTTATCGAGTCGCAAATACATATCTTCGATTTCAACCGATCGTGGACCGTAAGCATGACCAATATAATCAGGCGTGGAAAAACTAATACATAAAAAATCAGTCCATTTGCCGGTTCCCAATGCTTCGTTTTCGATCAAGGCCTTTGCAAAATCAAACAAAAGTGTATTGCCCCAAGGAGTGTATCGTATGATCATCGGCCCGGAATTCAATGACAAGGATTTTAGATCATATGGAAAATATGCTTTTTTTCCATCCAAAGGCTGTTCGTATCCGGATGAATCTTTGTAACTTTCAGTATATTGTTCGATCGGGAGCAAGGTTTGCCACTCCCTGTCAAGATATTTGATCGCTTTTTTTTCGGCGTTGAACTTTTCTACCCATCCGGGTAGTTTTTTCATGTAATAAGTAGATGTGATGAAATTGCCGGAAGCGCCATCAAACCAATAGGCGGCATCGGCCAAATGACCGGCAGGCAATATTGCTCCACGATCTTTGAGTGACACTCCGAAAACTTTTGAACGTCCGCCACTTACTAGTTTCAGCTCATCTGTGATAGTTGTTACCTTAAGATTGCGGGGAGACATTTTTCCGGCTTCATTGAAACATCCAACCGAAAATTCATTATCATCCCAAACACAATACACGTCTTTTTTTTGAACAGGGTCAAACCATTCATTTGCCACAATCCCATGATTATACGGAGTCGTGCCGGTATAAATGGATGCATGTCCAGGAGCAGTATAGGTAGGGAAATAAGTATAATGAGCATTGACAAACATAGTACCTTGGTTGATCAATTTCATAAAACCGCCATTTGACGACCATTTGTCTTTGTATCTGTAAAGATACTCTTGACGCATCTGATCTATCACAATACCCACAACAATTTTCGGGCTATTTTGGGCAATTATGTCTTTTTGAAAAATAATTGCACATGCAATTGCCAGAAATGTATTTACTCTCATCATTAAGTTGTTTTAAAAGATTTATAAACAATAAAAAGAACCGCCAAGCAGGTCAAAGTATTTAATGTGATATTGGCAAAAAGCCATCCCCATTGATGATTCTTGATATAAATAAAATTTTCCAGACTGAATGTAGAAAATGTACTAAAACCACCGCACAATCCCACAGCCAGAAACCACCTAAGCCAATTGTCATTATATTTATCGGGCCAACCAAAAGCAAGGATTCCCAAGATAGCAGTAGATAAAACATTGGCGACAAAAGTTCCCCACGGAAAATGATGATCGTGTGCAATGAAAAAAACAGAAACCAACCATCGCAATATGGCTCCAATGCCGCCGCCCAAAAAAATGAATATTAAAATGGTAAAATAATTCATGTCAATTTTTTTTGCGCAAACAAATATAAATATTTAGCCAGGAAATATCCCCAAAGAGCACCTGCCATAATATCCAACACAAAATGAGCTCCTAAATAAACCCTAGAAATACTTACCAAAGTTGCCCAAAAAATCAATAATATGGAATAAGGAATTTTTAACCGCATCCAATAGATATAAAATACTACCAATGCAAATGAATTTGATGCGTGTGAAGATAAAAATCCAAATTTACCACCGCAATAATTATTCACTAATCTGATAAATTCCTGCAGATCAGGGTCATGACATGGTCGCAAACGTTGAACCGTATTTTTAAATAAATGCACAGATGTCTGATCACTGATAAAAATTAACAACACAATCATCAATACACCCCAAATAACTTTTTCTTTTTTTTGTTTGTAAGCATAAAAAAGCAAAAAAGCATACAATGGAACCCATGTCCATTTGAGTGATACCCACCACATTACCTGATCCCAAAAGACATTTCCGGCATGGTTGATAGCCAATGTAGCCCGGACATCCCAATGAATAATATTTTTAGTAATTTCAGAAATCATTGAGTGTTTTCCATAAAAGTGATACCAATTCTTTCAATCCGCTTTTTTTATGAGCCGAGACAAAAACATAAGGTATGTCCGGTAGTTCTTTCTTTAACTCGTCGATCAAATCATTGTCCAATAAATCGGCTTTGGTAATCGCCAAAACTCTTTCTTTATCGAGTAATTGTGGATTATACTGCTTGAGTTCGTTAACCAAAATATCATATTCATTTTTGATGTTGGCACTTTCACAAGAGATGACAAACAACAAAACCGAATTCCGTTCAATATGTCTTAGAAATCTCAATCCGAGTCCTTTCCCTTTATGAGCCCCTTCGATGATTCCCGGAATATCGGCCATGACAAACGAACGTAGGTCGTCTACTTTTACCATCCCCAATTGAGGCACCAGCGTCGTAAATGGATAATCGGCAATTTCGGGCTTGGCAGCAGAGAGTACCGAAAGGAGTGTTGATTTACCTGCATTGGGAAACCCAACCAAACCAACGTCTGCAAGGACTTTTAGTTCAAAAATTTTCCATTTTTCCTGACCGGGTTCTCCGGGTTGGGCATATCTTGGTGCTTGATTTGTGGAAGTTTTGAAATGGGCATTGCCCTTGCCGCCTTTACCGCCCGGTACAATTATAACCTCTTGTCCGTCTTCGGTAATTTCATGTTCGATCGCCATTGTGTCGGCATCACGAATCACTGTGCCTAAAGGCACTTCAAGCACTACATCCTGTCCATTTTTCCCTGTCATTTGATTTCCGCCTCCGGGCAGACCGGCCGAAGCTATTACGTGCTTCCTGTATTTCAAATGCAACAATGTCCAAAGTTGTTTGTTCCCTCTAACGATAATATGCCCTCCTCGCCCACCATCTCCGCCATCAGGCCCTCCTTTGGGAAGATACTTTTCCCTTCTGAAATGCACACTTCCCGCTCCTCCTTTTCCTGAACGGCAACATATTTTTACATAATCTATAAAATTACTTTCGGGCATAAATTATTTTGCTTTGCATTCATTGACCAATGGCCTGCAAGATTCTGTGAAAAATTTCGTCAATTTCGCCTACTCCGTCAATTTCGGTCAGCTTCCCTGATTTTTTGTAATATGCTTTTACCGGCTCGGTTTCTTGTTTATAAACTCTGATGCGATTTTCTATTACTTCAGGTTTTGCATCATCCGGCCGTCCGGAAATTTCTGCACGTTTTTTCAAACGTTTTCTTAATTCGTCGTCGGGTACTTCGAGTGAAATAACCTTAGTGATTTCCCAACCTTTTTCGTTTAATATGGTGTCAAGTATCTCAGCCTGAGCAATAGTTCTTGGAAATCCGTCAAAAATAAAACCGGCGGATGCATTGTTTTTATTGATTTCTTCTTTTAGCATATCCACGGTAACCTTGTCAGGCACTAATTCTCCTTTTTCAATGAAACTTTTTGCCAATTTACCCAAATCCGTATCATTCTTGATATGATATCGAAACAAATCTCCTGTGGAAATATGTTTCAATCCAAGTTGTGAAACAAGTTTTTCACTTTGTGTTCCTTTTCCGGATCCCGGAGGGCCGAATAAAATCAAATTTTTCATAGTTTATTTATTTGAATTAAAAACATAAATATCTTTCAAGTTTCGCCCTAGTCCGTCATAGTCCAACCCATATCCCACAATAAAACGATTGTCAATCTTACGACCAATCCATTTCAGCGGCAATATATCACGATATGCTTCAGGCTTGAAAAATAACGTGCATACATCAATTTCATTTACTCCTTTTGATTTTATCAAGTCGTATATAAATCTAAGCGTTTTGCCTGTATCCACAATATCTTCGACGATAATGACCTTCCGTCCTGCGATGTTGCTCCAATCGGGTTGCAATTCAAGTTGTATATTGCCAGACTGCTGCATGCCTTCATAACTTTTTACTTTAATAAACTCAACTTCACATTCGATGTTTAATTTTTTCAATAAATCGGCAGCAAAAACAAAAGACCCATTCAGCACGACCAAAAATACCGGTTTTTTATCTTTTTCTTCTTTATTAATTTCTACTGCAAGACGTTCAATATCCTTATCTATCTCTTCAAAAGGAATCCATAGATCAAAATTTTTATCACGCAAAAAAATTGTCTTCATACAAAATTTAAAATTAAGCTGCAAAATTACCAACAAAAATCCCTAATTAAAAAGTTTAAATTAAATTCAACACGGAGAACACGGAGAAGCACAGAGAAAATAAAAACAATCTCCGTGAAAAACAGTGTTGAGATTAAGACCTCTCCCCAAACCCCTCTCCTTTCGAAGGAGAGGGGTACCCACAAGGGCGGGTGAGGTTTCAAATCATCGGCAAATATATTTTTGAGCAATTACGAATTTTAGAAACGCAAAATGCCCGTAGGCAAGAATTTTAGCAATTGAGAAGTTAAGACCTCTCCCCATTCCCCTCTCCTTACCAAGGAGAGGAGTGCCCATAAGGGCGGGGTGAGGTTTCAAATCACCGGCAAATAAATTTTGGAGCAAATACGAATTTTAGAAACGCAAAATGCCCGTAGGCAAGAGTTTTAGCAATTGAGAAGTTAAGACCTCTCCCCAAACCCCTCTCCTTCCTAAGGAGAGGGGTGCCCAAAAGGGCAGGGTGAGGTTTCAAGTCCCCGACATTTACATTTTGCTACAAATATGGGTTAATGAAAACGCAGAACACTCTAAAATCAATGATTTAAGAAATTGAGAAAATCAAAAAACAATAAAAAAGTATCAAAGTCAAAAACTCTCCATGAAAACATCAGTGTATCTCTGTGTTCTCTGTGGTTTGAAAATAACCTACCACAATGATTCAAAATTGCATAAAATGATTCAAAATTGCATAAAAAGTATTTAGTTCATTTAAAAGAAAAATTAATACGAAATAAAATTGATATTTTGACCTAATCAAAACAACTTTCCCTGAACATATTCATCAAAACGTCTGCCTGTAAATAAGGAATTATTCAATTCTACTTTTTGAGATGAAGAAAAGTATTTTTGATAAAATATTTCAAACATACGTTTGATTGATTCAGCTACCAACCCTTCACCTTTCATGCGAATGCCCGGTCTGTTGTCTGACAACTGATCACCATGGCAAGATTTAATCATCGATAAAATTTTCTCTTTTCTCAAAGGAAAATGTTGATCGAGCCAATTCAAAAACACCGGTTGTACCTCATCATTTAACCTTACTATTTGATATGCTGCATATTGTGCACCATTATCGGCAGCCAACTTAAGAATTTCAGGAATAAATTGATCGTTTAGAGCAGGAATGACAGGAGCGATCAAAACCCCACATGGTATTTGGTTGGACGATAAAACACTCAAAGTGCGAAAACGATTCTTGTAAGTTGAAGTTCTTGGTTCAAGTTTTAAACGAAGCTTTTCGTCTGTTCCGGTTATTGAAACAGTAACATGAACCAATTGCAATTTTGACATTTCGGTTAAAATGTCCAAATCGCGAAGAACAAGCGAATTTTTTGTGATGATTGAAACCGGGTGACGATAAGCCAAACATACCTCCAACATTTTACGCGTCAATTGATATGTGCGTTCCAGCGGTTGATAACAATCAGTATTGCCCGACAATGCAATTGGCAACGGTTTATGCCCGGTTTTTCGTAATTCTTTTTCCAATATCTGAGCGGCATTCTTTTTAACAAGAATTTTGCTTTCAAAATCAAGACCTGCTTGGAAGCCCCAATACTGATGAGTGGGCCTTGCATAACAATAGGCGCACCCGTGCTCGCAACCTTGATATGGATTGGCTGAATATTCAAAAGGCAAATCCCTGCTAACGACTTTATTTAAAATGGTCTTAGGTTCTACTTCTATTACTTGAGTTTTGGCAATCGTGTCATCGTTTTCCTCATTCCACCAATCATCATACTCAATATTCTCTTTTGAAAATCTGTTGGGAGGATTGATATGACTTCCACGGCCTTTCATCAAAACAAAATTACATCCTTTTTTCAAGAGTTATTTTTATTTTCTTGAAATAATTAAATCTTTTGACTTAGTTTATTTAATTTAGCCGCCCAAAAAAACATTGAATATTATGCAGAATGACGATATTTTCAAAAAAATAATTTCTCATGCCAAAGAATACGGATTTATATTTCCCGGTAGTGAAATTTATGATGGGATTTCGGCCGTATATGACTATGGACAATACGGCGTCCTGTTAAAAAACAATATCAAAGAATATTGGTGGAAGTCGATGGTGCAAATTCACGACAATATAGTAGGTATAGACAGTGCGATATTTATGCACCCCACCACCTGGAAAGCTTCGGGTCATGTGGATGCTTTCAACGATCCGCTTATAGACAACAAAGACAGTAAGAAACGATACAGGGCCGATGTATTGATTGAAGAAGCCATAGCCAAATGGCAACAAAAAATCGATAAAGAACTAGAAAAAGCCCGAAAAAGATTTGGCGACCAATTTGATTATCAAAAGTTTATTTCCACACATCCAAGAGTCGTAGAATACCATAAGAAAATTGAAGAAACTGAAGCCGAACTTAAACGGTGTATGGAACAAAACGACATGACGGGATTGAAAAACTTGATAGACAAACTTGAAATTGTTTGCCCGGTTAGTGGCAGTAAAAATTGGACAGAAGTAAGGCAATTCAATCTGATGTTTTCAACCGAAATGGGTTCAGTGGCCGATGAAGCGATGAAAATTTATCTTCGCCCCGAGACCGCTCAGGGTATTTTTGTCAACTTTCTGAATGTATACAAAACAGGCAGAATGAAAATACCATTTGGTATTGCTCAAATTGGAAAAGCCTTCAGGAACGAAATTGTAGCACGTCAGTTTATATTTAGAATGCGGGAATTTGAACAAATGGAAATGCAATTTTTTGTTCGTCCCGGGAGTGAGATGAAATGGTATGAAACATGGAAAGAAACAAGAATGAAATGGCATTTAAATCTTGGAATTCCCGAAGAATTTTATCGTTTTCACGATCACTTGAAATTGGCACATTATGCCAATGCGGCTTGCGATATAGAATTTAAGTTTCCCATGGGATTTAAAGAATTGGAAGGAATCCACTCCCGCACCGACTTTGATTTAAGTAATCATGAAAAATATTCCGGAAAAAAACTGCAATATTTCGACCCCGAAGTCAATGAAAGTTATGTGCCTTATGTAATCGAAACATCGATAGGTTTGGACAGAATGTTTTTGGCCATATTTTCTTACGCTTATCAAGAAGAAAAACTCGAAGATGGTAGCGAACGTACTGTTTTAAAAATTCCTGCCGCATTGGCTCCGATCAAAGCGGCCATTTTACCTTTGGTCAAAAAAGACGGAATGGACAAAATGGCACGGCAACTTTACGACCAATTGAAGTATAAATTTCAGCTGCAATACGACGAAAAAGATTCAATCGGAAGACGATACCGCCGTCAAGATGCCATAGGCACGCCATATTGCATCACCATTGACACTCAAAGTCTGGAAGACAATACCGTAACTTTAAGACACCGAGACACAATGTTGCAAGAAAGAATACATATCGATAACCTATCCGGAATTTTGGAAAAATACACAGGCATGGAAGAATTATTGAAAAATTTAGGGTGAAAATCCTCAATCCGGGTGTTAATTCACCTCTTTTGTAGATTTTACTTTTTGGACAACGATTCTGAAAAGTTTTGCACGGTAACCGTAATACCCGAACTCTGCCATTTTAACTTAATGACCAGCCCGGGTGTGTCTTGAGGTGTCCATTCACAGTAGACATAATCTTTATAGAAGGTGATTTTACGGTAAACACCGTGTGGGTCCAATTCCTCACCACGATCTTTCATTGGCCTGTTATTTTCCCAGTCCCAATCGGGCACCAAAAAATAAACAGATCCATCAGGTTTCTGCTTAATATAAGCATCTCTTAAATACCCCCCTTCGGCCGTTTCAACTATTTGAGGAGAACCAAATTTTTCAACCAAATACTTGTATACCAGCTCAAACCTTTCTCCCATGTTGGGATAATTCCCCCTGTCGGTTTTGAATAAATACTCGTTTACGTCTGTTTTGAGAACAATTGCAAGAGGCAAGCCCTCTGCAAGATATTGCTTGTATATCAGTCGGTTGTTATCAAAAAAAGTTTCCCATTCTTTGGCTTCTTGCTTGCTAAAATGAGTTTTTAAAACATTTACTCCCCACAATTCGACAAATTCTTCGTTTTGTTGGCTAAACAAAAATCTTGTTAGCAATAAAAGAGATATTAAAAACCTGACTTTCATATTTTTTGATTAGGTAAAATTATTTAAAAAAATTTTTCTTTTCAAAATTTTTTATCTACAAAATTGTTATTTGATTATTTCCCCGAAAAAACAACAATCCGACATATTCAATATGTCATGTATTGAATAGTCATGAAACTTCTTCCATTGATTTTATCCTAAACACTTTTAGATATTGTTGAGCAATTTAGAAACCTTTGATTAAATTTACGGCAAGTTTTAAGTGTTGGATTTAATCAAAAAATATGAAGATTGAAATTGTTGTCGCTTGTGACGAAAAGTTTGGAATTGGCAAGAATGGACAGTTGTTATGGCAATTGCCTGATGATATGAAATTTTTTAAACAAATCACATTGGGGCAACCGGTTATTATGGGCAAAAATACATATCAATCAATTCCTCAACAATTCAGACCCTTGCCGGGAAGAAAAAATTTGGTAATCAGCCGCACCCTGAAAAAAACACACGATGAAATTGAAATTTTTGATGATATTGACAAATGTTTGAATTTTTGCAAAAGACGACAATTTGAAAAAGTCATGGTGATCGGCGGCGGATTGATTTATCAACAATTTATGGAAAAAAATCTTGTCGATACGATATATTTTACACTGGTGCATGCGATCTTTGATGCCGACACTTTTTTTCCATATTTTAACCGGCAGAAATGGAATCCTGACCGATTACATTACCATGCAAAAGATCAAAAACATACCTATGATTTTACATTTTTCCGTTTCGTTAAAAAGTAGATTGAAATTATTGCCATTGATGGCGGTGATTTGTTCAATGGCTTGCCGTAAATCCGACAGGGACTACGACAAAGACACATCAGGCTGTATAGAATATTTAACGGTCGAAAAAAACTTATACAATATTTTCCGACTGACTCAAGAAGCTGCCTTTACTACTGCCGGCATAAGTTCTTTGCAACCCGGTTTGCAAATCACAGGTTGGGCCGATTGCGATACTTTCTACACCGATACAATTAGTTCAACCAAAACGATGGTATTCGATTTTAAAAATGGCTGTTACTACCTCGACAGGCATTTTAAAGGGAAAATGATAGTTTTGACTTCAGGCAAATGGCCTCAACAAGGTCAAAAGATGGAAATATCTTTTCAAGATTTCTATACAGACAACATATTATGGGGAGAAAAATTTGAAATTCTTTGCATGGGACAAAACTCTTCAGGCAATTGGATTATGCGAATTCAAAACAATGATTCTTTGATTTTACATAAAGACCAACGTGCATTTTTCCTTTTTCCAGATTATACGGTTCTGCATAATACCAACAATACACCTATTTTTTCTGACGATAAGTGGACGTATACGGGCACAAACCAAGGAAGGCTCTTTAATGGAGCGCCTTTTCAGACAGAAATAACCGACAGTATCAATTTAAATTATTATTGCACCCATTTTCTCAAAGGAAATGTCCATTTAAGACAAGGTAATTTAAGTTTACGGGAGATTGCAACCGGCCAAGGCGAATGTGACAACTCCGCCACTGTCAAAATAAATGGTGTGGACTATCTTGTCATTTACTAAAGTTGAAGAATAATATTTCCTTTAAACGTTTTCTTGAAATCCAAATCAAGTGAGAGAAAAATTTTTTTCCATTTTTACTTCACAAAAAATTTCTATTAAAAGCGACCATAGATCGTAGATGGTTATATTTAGCAGTAAATTTTTAATCCAAGCGAATATACGCCTCATAAGCCAGCCAAAATGAAGCCATGACAAAAAGTATAGACGAAACCAGTCCAAAACCTTTGATCACTTTATCTGTCAAAAAATGTTTGACTTTAACGGCAAGAAAAATTTTCAACAAATCTGTAAAAATCAAGGTCATAAATACCGAAAACATATACAGGAAAATCAGATTTTTTTTTCCGTTTGATATCTCCAATGAAACAGGCACCGATGCAAGCCAAAATCCCCAAACGGAGGGATTTAGAGCATTGACCATAATACCTTGCATCAACAAACCAGAAAAACCGGCAACTTTTATCGGCAGATTGAGTTTCAATTTATTTGACTGATTACTCAACAATTTTGTAACGCCAAACAACAAAAATATCAACGAAGCTATTGCATACATCCACCAGGTGTCGAAAAAATCAATACCTGATCTATAAACAATATAAAAACAAACATTCCATACCACAAAATCGCTCATCCAAACACCGGAAGCAAAAAAAACAGCATTTTTCCAATGGCTTTCCAAGGCCAGATCAATCATACGAAAAAAAACAGGACCAATTAAGAATGCAAGTATTATTCCCAATAATACTCCGGCAAAGACAGTTTCAAACATGGCCTTTTTTTCTGGATTCCACGAAGTTCAACCAATTCTGTAAACGTTCGCCTTTCATCACCCGTGGAAATTTATTTTGAGCTCCAAACTTCCCGATGCTTTTCATCCAATCATAAAACCACGATAAAGGCAAAACATCAACCTCCAATTCTTTCAATGCGGCTTTTCGCTCCGTTGCATAATCGTCATTAAGAGTTTTGAGATGCTTATCGATGGTTTGAATAATCACTTGTTTATCAGGGTAACTGTTTTCACGAATACCCAAAAACCAATGATGTTTGAAAAATGCACCTATGGAAGAGGCATAAACCGTATATTCGTTGATGGTTATCCCCAACTCCCGGCTTGTACGTTGCACTGCTTCATTCATGTTATCCACAGACAAATGTTCACCACAGATACTTAAAAACATTTTGGTTCGGCCGGTAATTTTCATCCATCCTTTTTGCAAATCAATTAGGCGGACAGTGTCTCCGATTAAATAACGCCAAGCCCCGGCACATGTACTGATCACCAAAGCATAGTCAACACCTGTTTGTACCTGGCTTATGTTCAAAGCCACAGCATTTGATTTCACATTGCCATCTTCGTCAAAATTGTCTTCGTTGAATGGTATGAATTCAAAGTAAATTCCGTTATCCCACACAAATTTCATATGGTCTTCCCCGGCTTCCTGGTATGCAAAAAACCCCTCTGAAGCCAAATATGTTTCAAGATAAATTAATGGATAAGCAAAATATTTTTCGAAAGATTGACGGTAAGGTTCGAAACTAACCCCACCATGAAGAAAAATCTTCAAATTAGGCCATATTTCATGAATATTTTTGACTTTGTAATATTCCAACATTCTGTCAAACAGCAATTGATACCATGAAGGCACTCCGGCCATAACCGCAATGTCCCATTGATTGGCTTTAGCCGTGATTTTATCGAGTTTTTCATTCCAATCCCTTATTTTGGCTATTTCATGACCCGGTTTATAAAACATATGCACCCACAATGGCAAAGTTTTAATTAAAATACCGCTCAAATCCCCTTCATAATGACTGCCAACTTTATTTAAATCGATTGATCCCCCCAACATCATCACACTTTTATCGTAAAATTTTGGTGGAAGCTCGACATTTCTAAGAGAGAGCGATTGCCGCAAACTAGTTTTTCGAATAGCTTTCAACATCTCGCGGGTTACAGGCACTCTTTTACTTGCAGATTCTGAAGTGCCCGAAGTCAACGCAAAATATTTCACCTTGCCCGGCCACGCTATGTCGGTCATATCTTGTAAGGAATATTTCCAATAATTCTCATAGATATCTGAATAACCGAAAAGTGGCAATCTCCGGGAATAGGTTTGACATATATTTTTATCTTTGACAATTTCTTGAAAATGAAAATCCTTGCCGATTTTGGTATTAGCCGCCTGTGTCAGTAATTTTCTTAAAACCTTATATTGTTTTTTAAAAGGTGAAATGTCGCGTTTCCGCAATACGGTTTTTACCCTTTTTTGTCTTATTTTGTTAATCTCTTGAAGAACATTTCCTATAAAAGCCATAATTCTATCTTTATATTTTTTTTAACTTAAAATCTTGACTGGTAAATTTAGGATTTATTTTTAATTGTGTATATTCATATACTTCAAACAATCCAACTTCGTCCCATATTTTAACATATACCGGCAAGAAATACTTTTGTTCAATCCACAATTCTATTTTTTGTGCATAAGCATTTGGTATATTCAATACTATACCTTTTTTCACAACGTCATAATCATTTATTTTTCCTTTATTTAGCTCTAACAATTTATAAGCACTCACATTCATTCTTTGAGCTATTTGATCCAACGTTTCTTCTTTATTCACAACAAATTTCACTATGGCATAATTCGCTTCGACAGTCAATACATAATGAGGCATTCCATTTTTTGATTTTGTTTCCAATGAGACAACTTTTGCATTTTGTTTGGAAACATACCGATAAAACACTCCGGCAAAAACATCTAAACCCAAATCAAAAATTGTATGATGGTTGTTTTTTCTAATTAAATTTCCAAGTGGATCAAGATATACAGGAAAATATGGTGCGCCGACCGGATCATATACCACTTGATTTTTATTTTGATTTTCCACAAACAACACCTGATCTCCTTCATTGGGTTTGATCATATAAATGTAACAAGCATATGGCTTTTTCTGCCACTTAGTCAATTGTTCTCCCATCAAATAGGCCTTATTGATTCGTTCAATGTTCTTCAGCTTATATTCCAAAGAATAAATTGTATCGACCGAACGAAGCATTTTGGATATGACTTCTTCTGCCAAAATCTCTTCATTTGAATCAAAAGAAAAGAACACCGGAAAAATAATCAAGCACAAAAGAAAATACTTTAAGTAAATTTTCTTCATTGAGAATTCCTTAAACGTTGAATTTATAAAATTAAAAGTTTTGCGGCAATTTTAAAGTTTATTTTCAAATAATGCATTGAATTAAGTATATTAAGTTGGTCAAGAAATGATTTAATTTTAATACGACATCTGTGTTATCTGAAAAAATATAAACTTCTTACATTTGTCATGTAATCCAATGATGCTAATTTAAATACCAAATAAAAAAACGATGCCATTTCGACATTTTATTTTCATCTTCTTCTGTATTATTTACGTTGACATATTGCATTCTCAACAAGATTGCCATGATGCAATTTTGGTTAAAAACGACACTTTATTGTCATTTACTTCTGTCATCGGTTATGGTAAAATAAAAGAAATAAAAGGCAAATCACTTGGCGACAGCATTTATTTTCCCAACGAAGAGGCCTCGTTATGGTTTAAAATCTCCCCTCAAAAAGAAGGCATACTCAGATTTTACATAACACCGCAGTATATAAACGACGATTGGGATTTTATCTTATTTTATTCTAGAAACGGGAAATGTGAAAATTTAATTCCGGTGCGTTCAAACATATCAGGAAAAATTAAAGGGAAAATTCACATTACCGGACTTGATTCCAATGCAAAGCATCTTTTCATTCCTTCAGGGCCTAATCCCAATTTCTCTGCTCCGATTCATGTTTCCCCATCTCAAACATATTTTTTAGTTATTAATAATTATTCGAAAAGTGGATACGGATGCAGAATTCAATTCAACTTTGCTTATCAAAACCAAACCAAACTTGAAGATCCTTTTGTTGCAGTGGCCGACACACAAATAAACATGAATAATGAACCCCGATTTATTAGTATTCGGATCTTTGACAAAAAAAACAGAAAAAAATTACCTGCTTTAATCACAATACAAAGTCCAAAAGAAAAGCTCAATCAAATCACAAGTGATCTTGACTTTAGTGTCGATGAAGAAAATCTTCCGGTAAGAATATTTATCTTTGTCGAAGGTTATATGCCATATTACCATATTTCGGAAAAACCGGAAAATCTTAAAATATACCTTGACCCCATAGAACCCGGTGCAAAGCTGTCAATTGAACATATAGAATTTTATGGTAATTCCGCAAAATACAAAGAAGATTCCAAAGATTACCTCGACATGATTGCGAGTTGGATGTCACAAAATCCGGATGTAAAGATTCTTATAGAAGGTCATGTCAATGGTCCAGACTCGAAAAACACAAAAGATTACCGGAAATTGTCAAAAGAAAGAGCAGAATCTGTTAAAAATTACCTCATTGAAAAAAATATTGACGAGAGCCGGATAAAAACAGTCGGACTGGGCAATACCCGCATGATATACCCTAATCCGCGAAACGAGCTTCAAAGCAGGGCTAACAGAAGAGTGGAAATAAAAGTAATAAAATAAATATGCAAAACACAAATCATCATTTCACCATCAGAGTTTATGGTATCATTATCAATGATCAAAATGAAATTTTATTAGAAAAAGCTACATATAAAGACATTGAATTTGTGAAGTTTCCCGGAGGAGGATTGCAGTGGGGCGAAGGCACAATAGATGCTTTGAGAAGAGAGTTGAAAGAAGAACTCAATGCCGAAATCGCAGACATCCGGCATCTTTATACCACCGATTTTTTTCAAATATCGGCTTTTGATCCCAATGTTCAGGTGATATCCATTTATTATCTTGCGCAAATGACCAATCAAGACATATTTAATCAATTACCTAAATCCATTCCCTTCGATGTTACGAATCAGCCTGTTTTTTTTAAATATCCTCTCAAAAATTTGACTCCTGCCACTGTAACCTTTCCGATAGATAAGTTTGTAGTAGAAAATTTTATACTCCGTTTAAAATAGTGTTAAACCATCCGTATAAAATTTGTATGAAATAAATCTTTATGCTTATTTTCGCCGAAAAAGTTTATTAAATGAAAAAACACTTGTTAACCATTTTGTCTATGGCCACAATAATGCAAGCGGCAAATGCTCAAAAAACTAAAATAGAGTTTACCGAATTTCAATTGAAAAACGGCTTAAGGGTTATCCTGCATGAAGATCACAGCACCCCCATTGTAGCCGTTGGGGTGATGTATCATGTCGGATCTAAAAATGAGAAACCAAACCGCACAGGTTTTGCGCATTTTTTTGAACATTTGATGTTTGAAGGATCCGAAAACATAGGGCGTGGCGAAATTTCCAAATATATTGAATCTGCCGGAGGACGATTGAATGCTTATACCTCACAAGATAAAACCTATTATCATGAATTGCTGCCTTCCAATCAATTGGAATTGGCCTTGTGGATTGAATCAGAAAGAATGCTTCATGCAAAGATTGATTCTAAAGGAATAGAAACTCAACGGGAGGTTGTAAAAGAAGAAAAACGTCAGCGCTACGATAATCAACCATATGGAACAGCAATGCAAGAAATTTTCAAACGCGCCTATAAAGTGCATCCATACCGTTGGATGCCCATCGGGTCGATGGAAGATCTGAATGCCGCTTCGGAAGAGGACTTTAAAGATTTCTACAAAAACTATTATATTCCTAACAATGCTGTTTTGGTGATAGCCGGAGACATTAACATTCAAGAAACAAAAAAACTTATAGAAAAATATTTTGGCGACATTCCCAAAGGCAAGGATGTGGTCAGACCTCCACAAAACGAACCTCAGCAAACCCAAGAAATACGGGATACTATTTTTGACAAAAATATTCAGTTGCCTGCCGTCATCATGGGCTATCATATACCGGCCATAGGCACTCCCGATTATTATGCAGTTTCCATGCTTTCAAAAATACTTGCAGACGGCGAAAGTTCCCGTCTGGTCAAACGTCTTGTCAATGACGAACAAAAAGCTCTTTATGCCGGCAGCTTCCCTTTTCCGCTTGAGCATCCGGGTTTGAACATTATTTTTGCCGTTGCATCCATGGAATCGGCCCCTGAAGAACTGGAAAAAATTATCAACGACGAGATCAAAAAATTGCAAAATGAACTGATTAGCGATGAAGAATTGTTGAAATTGAAAAACAAAATAGAAGCCGATTTTGTTTCAAAAATTTCCTCAATGGAAGGCATCGCCGAAAAACTGGCCGACTATAAAGTAATCTATGGTGATGCCAATCTGATCAATACTGAAATAGATCGCTATCTAAAAGTAACAAAAGAAGACATTCGAAATGCCGCAAAAAAATACTTCACTCCTGAAAACCGGGTTGTGCTATATTATTTACCCGACAATACGAATGAAAACAAACAATAACCATTGAATTGATAAATAATGACAATATCCATGAAAACTTTAAATTTGTTAATAACCGGATTAATACTTTTGAGCCCTATGTTGAATGCACAAAAAATAGACAGAACCAAACCGCCTAAACCGGGCCCTGCTCCAAAAATTAATTTTGGCAAATCACAAAAATTTACATTGGACAATGGTCTAAAAGTTATCGTTGTTGAAAATCATAAAATACCCATTGTCAGTATTCAACTCTTTGTAGATTATGACCCGGTGCTTGAAAAAGAAAAAGCCGGATTGTCTGATGTTTTCGGACAAATGTTGGCCACAGGTTCAATAGAAATTCCTAAAGAAGAATTGGACAAAACCATCGATTTATACGGTGCAAGATTTATTACCACCGAGAAAGGTTTCTACCTCTATGCTTTATCAAAATATATAGATCCGTTAATGAACACAATAAGCCGCAGTGTTTTAAACCCGGCTTTTGACAAAAGCGAATTTGAAAAGGTAATTAACAAAACCCTGTCGTCGTTGGAAGCCGAAAAAAAGAATCCTTCATTTATGGCCAACAATGCCACGGCTGCAGTGATGTATGGTAAAAACCATCCGTACGGTGAAGTGCCTACAGAAGAAACCATCAAAAATATCACTCCCGAAGATTGCAAAAAGTTTTTCGATACATATTTTAAACCAAATTTCGCCTATCTTATCATCACCGGCGACTTATCTTTGGAGGATGCAAAACATATTGCCTACTCTTTTTTCAATGAATGGCAAGCCGGTGACCCTCCAAGAGTCGAGTATCCCGAAGTGAAATTACCCGGACAACAAGAATTCGTATTGGTTGACAAAAAAGGTGCTGTGCAATCACAGATAAATGTTGCGCACCCTGTGAAGATTACACCAAGAGATCCCGATTATGTGCATGCCCAATTGATGAACGGTATTTTGGGAAATGCAGGTTTTCAAGCACGATTGATGCAAAACATCAGAGAAGACAAAGGATACACCTATGGAGCATATTCAACCTTAAGTCCGGACAAACTCATCGGTGAATTTAAAGCATTTGCCAGTGTCAGGACAGAAGTTACAGACAGTGCAATCGTGGAGTTTATAAAAGAAATCAAACGGATAACAACCGAAAAAGTCAGTGAAGAAGAACTAGAAAACGTAAAACGATACTACTCAGGAAATTTTGCTTTAAATCTCGAGAAACCCGAAACCATAGCCCGGTTTGCATTGAACATTGAAAGATATGGTCTTCCGGAAGATTATTATGAAACTTATCTGCAAAAAGTAGAACGAACTTCTTCGGATGAAATTTTATCGGCTGCCAAAAAATATCTGAAACCTGATAATCTATACGTGGTTGTAGCCGGAAACAAATCTGCCATTGAAGACAAACTAAAGCAACTTGCCCCTGACCACAAGTTACGTTATTTCGATGCTTTTGGAAATGAAATTAAAGACACCCCCAAAATACCCGAGGGTATAACAGCCGAGGTGGTCATCAGAAATTATATCGATGCCATTGGCGGCGAAAAGAAATTGAAAAAGGTCAAAACTTTGAAAACAGTAATGAATTCTAAGATCCAGGGTGCAGATTTGCAAATTACCGTCGCTCAGGCAAAACCCGGGAAATTTGCCACAATCGTCAATGTCAACGGAATGGTGATGCAAAAAATCACTTACGACGGAAAAACCGGAAAAACCAGCGGCATGCAAGGAAATAAAGAATTGACCGGTGATGAATTGAAAGAGATAAAAGAAAAAGCACAAATTTTTTCCGTGATCAATTACCTTTCAGGGGATTATAAATTGAAATTGACCGGCATAGAAAAAGTAAACGACAGAAATGCATATGTGGTTGAAATTACATCTCCCGATGGCAAAACTTCTACAGAATATTATGACACCGAAAACTTTCTCAGGTTAAGGAGCATAACAACCACCAAAAATCCTCAAGCCGGTGAACTTACCTCTATCAATGACTACAGTGATTACCGCGAAGTCGATGGCATTAAATTCCCCTTTAAAATCGTTCAAGACCTTGGCATTCAAAAGCTGAATATGGAGGTAACATCCATTGAGGTCAACAAAAAATTACCTTCAGATATTTTTCAATAAACATAATTTTTAATCCAAATAAAAACCCGGAAATTCCGGGTTTTTTTATTTTCTTTGGCAAGATGCTAAACCTCTCCCACATAAAAAAAATCTGGCCTGAAGTTTCCTTGGGGCTTGTTTTTTTCTCCATGCCATTACAAGGCATGCTTTATAGCATATGTTTAGCTCAATTTGTATTGACTGCCATTATATTGTTCCATAAAAATTTCCATTCCGAAAGAATACCGTTTTGGATGATTATGTTTTTTCTTTTTTACCTGCTTTATCCTATCAGAAATATATGGTCAAACGGAGTTTTAGGATTTGATACCGAACAAAAACTGTCTATGCTTTTGCTGCCTGCAGCATTATTTTTACTGCCGGATAAATCAATGGATTTTAAACTGACCGCTAAATTTTATACTGTAGGAATTTTTTTATTGTCGGGCATTTTGGCAAAAAATATTATCCAATTTTACATGCAGCATCAGACCATACCATTTTACGACCAATTAAAATCACCTGTTCATACATCTTACCTGGCCATGTATTTTGCCTATTGGTTTGCGTGGGTGTTTTACAGTTCAAAATTACACTCATTAAAAAACATTTTATTTCTCTTACTTTCAGGACTGACGGCTATGTTTGTTATTTTATTGACTGCCTCACGTGCGGGCATGATTAATATTCTCATTCTAACTTTGTTCATATTTTGGACCCTAAAAATAAATTTTTGGAAAAAAATTGTTTCAATCATAACGTTCTTCTCTGTTTTATCCATTATCGGTTTGTATTTTTATCAAAAAGATGAGCCATTCAGGCAACGGATTCTTGACGCCAAAAATGCCATAACAAGTCCCGATTATTGCAGCACTTCATCAGGGAAACGATTTTGCATTTGGGAAACAGCCATTGAAGTAATCATGAAAAATCCGGCAGGCATAGGTCCGGAAAATATCCATGCTTTTTTGAATAATGCATTTAATGAAAAACAATACACTTGGGCAGCCCAAGCAAATCTCAATGCACACAATCAATATCTTCAAATTTTGCTGGCACATGGCTATCTTGGTTTGTTGTTTTTTTTAGTTATTCTTTATTTTGGTTTTTATCAGGCCATCAAATATCAATTGAATTTATTTACCTTTGCCTTGACTTTATTGGTAATAAATTTTATTTTTGAATCAATGTTGGAAACACAGGCAGGAATTTCGTTTTTTACGCTTATTTTTAGCACTTTTATGTTTTCAAAAAAATTTAAAAACTTATGATTCAACGTATTCAAACCTTATTTTGGATTTTGTCCTTTGTATTTCTTTTACTTTTATTCCCTTTTTCACTGGCCACATTTAAGTCGATGAACGGGGAATTTATATTGTATTTAAATGAATTGACCACAGCCAAAGGGGAAACAATTGACGGTTTTTCTCCCTCATACATACCGGCCATATTCATAGGGACTCTATTGTTTCTGGATTTCATTTGTATCTTTTTGTTTAAAAACCGTAGAATGCAAATCCGTTTAAGCAGTTTGTCCATTTTGCTTCATATCATTTTTATTATTTATTTATTTTACTACATTGACGGGGTTCCTGTCCGGATAAATCCACCTATGGAAGGATACACCATACATTTCTCATATTCTTTGTTATTTATATTAGTCTCAATGGTAATGAATGTAATGGCCGCCAATTTTGTCAAAAAGGATGAGGACCTGATTCGATCGGCCGACAGAATTCGATAAATGTTTGTCTTAGCTAAATTTTAACGAATTCAATTATTTGTCTTGATAGAATATTCATCATGCAGCATTTTGCAAAAGTGAAAAAGCGGCGATCAATGCTGTCCATCCTACCACCGATGCAATCATGCCTGTAATAAAAGATTTATCTCCTTTATAAAACCGCGCAGCTATAAAATTTCCCAAAGGTATAGACAACACCACAGGGGTCAACAAGATGATACCTGCTTTGCCATATTTCTGCATAATGTTGATTATTCTTCGTGCTCTTTTGATATTGATATTTTTCCGGGGGAACCATTTATCCCACAAAGCAAAAAATTCTCGCCCCAAATAAAAAAAGAAAAAAGTGCCGGCAATGCCCCCGGAAGAACAAACCAAGAGAATCTCCCAATAAGAAAATTTCCTCGCCAAAGCCGAGATGATTCCAAGCATTAATTTAACCGCGCTTAGAAGGAAAACAATGGTTATCTCCCACCAATTTACATCCATTGCAAATTATTTTTCTCCATAAGCAAGGTCGCCTGCATCACCAAGACCGGGCACAATGTATGCTTGCGCTGTAAGTTCATCATCCAAATCACCCAACCAAATATGTGTGTTATCCGGTAAGTGCTTAAAAGCATACTCAACTCCATCTACACTACCTATCACCGAAGCCAGATGCACTTGTCGGGGCTTTCCTTTTTCAAGTAGTGCATTGTATGCCACTACCATCGAACTTCCGGTAGCAAGCATAGGGTCAGACAAAATAACCACCCTGTCGTCGATAGGTGGCGATGCAAGATACTCCAATTCAATATCAAATGTTCCGTCTTTATGATGTTTACGGTATGCAGAGATAAAAGCACAATCAGATTTATCAAAAAAATCAAGCAGCCCTTCGTGCAAAGCCAAGCCGGCCCTAAGAATCGTCACCAATACCGGATATTCCTTCAAACGGCTTGTTTCTTTTACTCCCAGCGGTGTCTCTACTGAATGAGGCACATAATCTAACCTTTGACTAATCTCATAAGCCAATATGCGGCCGATTTTTTTTAGATTATCTCTGAATTTTTTACGGTCTTTTTGAATCTTTTTATCGCGTATTTCTATCATGGTATCTTTCAGGATACTGTTTTGATTGGCCAATACATGCAGATTTCTCATTGTAATTAATTTGTTAGTTTTATTATTTCTTCAAGCAGTCGTCTGTTTTCCAAAAATAATTTCCTTTTGCTCAAGGATTCATTATGAAAAACAACCACAAAAATACCCGAAGTTTTTTTGACAGCGTTTATCAAACCAATAGTTTCTTGTATTTTTTCTTCAAAATTCATTTTGGAATGGTAAATATATGCCGTATCCATCCAACAAAAGGGATAAAAAACATAATCGGTCATTTTTTCATTATTAAAATCATAAAATTTAAAGGGAAATGTTGTAGAGGCCCTGAAACCCTGTATGGTGGAATATCCCATGGAATAATCTTTTCGCAAACCTGCTTCGATATTTCTATAGACCGATTGAGGCAAAGTAAACTTTAAAAAATGCTGTCGAAATTCATCCACCTCTTCTTGTAATATTTCATCAAGAATTCTTTTTTCTTTCAACAATTGATGAAAATCCGACGAACTTTTCCAGGACGGATGCAATCCAACATCAAACATGCTTTGAAGTTTCTTAATTTTCTTGATAATTTCAGGATGCTCCGGATTATTTGACCTGTCATACGGGGGATGGTGGCCTCCCAAATGCAAAAACAATTTCGGTTTATTTATGAAATTTTTCTCAACAATTTGATGCAATTCGTCAAATACATCATATGGATCGGCCGACATGCCAAAAAATTGCTTTACCCTGATCATGGCATCGCCTTCTTTCAGGCCATTTACAACCGAAAGAATACGGGAAATCATAGGCCGTGCCTTATATGCCAGAAAACAATCTACATCTACTGTCAAAAGGAAATTAAATTTCAATGACTTTTGTTTGAGCCCCTTTTTTTGCAAACTCATTCTCAAAATATACAACCATTCATCTACCAAAGGATGCTTGATGAATCTTTTTTTGTATGCAAGCGATTCTTGTGGAATGAATCGCCCCCATTGGTCATGTGAAGCTTCGTTATATTCTTCAATTCGGCTTATGCAATAAAAAATTGCAGAAAACAAATCAAATCCGCATTCGGAAGCATTTGGATACAATCCTGTGACCTTTTGCTCCTGCCAAATCACCGTACGCACTTCCGGGGGGCCTGTATGGACACCCGTTTCGAATAGCAGCCCGGATGGTTGGATATACAAAACTTCATTTTTAGACAATTGGCGGTCGGAATAGTTGATAACGAATATATCATTTTTTTCAAAAACCGATGGATTATCGGTAACATCCACCTCCAAGGCTAATGCCCCTGAAAGAAAATCGGCCACATATACCAACCGTTCGGTCACGATTGGAGAATAAATGTATAATTTGTCAGATAAATCCTTGCTCATTCAAACTTATGTAATCACTGCCTGCAATGATCAAATGATCCAAAAGTTTTATATCGAGATATTCCAGTGCCTGTTTTAGTTTATTGGTAAGGTTTATGTCTTCCTTGCTGGGTTGTAGGTTTCCTGAAGGATGGTTATGAGCCACGGCCACTTTCAAAGCATTGCATTCCAAGGCCTTTTTTACAATCTCTTTAATATCAACCACGGTTGCCGTTTGACTGCCCTCACTTATCAATTCACATTTAATTTTTTTGTTGGCATTATTGAGATACATCACCACAAAACGTTCTTTGTTGCGATCAAGAAAATACTCTTCAAACTCGGCAAACAACAAATGTTTATCGGTTATCGAACGGCGTTTGAGAGCCGATTTTGTTTCTTCCACCTTTTTGCGTCGGGCAATCTCCAAAGTGGCAGATATCGATACGGCTTTAGCCGCACCAATACCCTCATGCTTCATCAACTCTTGCACCGACAATTCTCCCAATTTGGTCCAGGATTGATCGTATCGCATCCAAAGATTACGGGCTAAATCAAGTGCACTTTTTTTGGTAGTACCGGTATTGATGATAATAGCCAACAACTCAACATCTGTCAAAGCTTGAGCACCTTTTTCCATTAATTTTTCTCTTGGTCGTTCTTCAGGGATGAGATTTTTTATTTTATTTCCGGATGAACTGTCCATAAAGATTTTTTGTAAAAATAAAAAATAAATGAATTTTTATGCTAAAATTTCTAACCCAGGAATATAAAACAGTTGTTATATGGAAGAATAATTATCTATCTTTTTTGTCTTTTTATAATGATATCAGTACTGTTTTACCGTTAAGTTTAATAAGGTAATCTGATTGCATTTTATGAATTGATGATATTTTCTTTAACAGCATAGATTACGATGCCGGCAGTATTTTTAATACCTAATTTTTGCATGATGTTTTTGCGATGTGTATGAACCGTATGGGGGCTTAAACAAAGATTATCGGCTATTTCTTTATTGGTCAATCCTTGTGCAATGAGACGAATTATCTCGATCTCCCTCGACGACAAAGCGATTCCTTCACAATCCACAAGTTTGTCGCTTTTGTTGAAATGATCTAATAACCTGATGACATTTCCACAATAAAACTTTTTGTTATCTAACACACTATCGATCGATTCATGTATCTCTTCTTTGCTGCAACATTTCAATAAGTGAGCATCTACGCCGCTGTTCAATGCATTCATCAAAATGTTGGCAGGTAATTCTTCGGTGATGGCAATAACTTTTATTTGCGAATTATTTTCCAATAAAGTTTTAATCCATTGAAGGCCCTTGTCTAACCGTGAATAATCAATAAAGACCAAAGCTTGTTGTCCCGAAGCAGCCAATGACTCCATAAAACTTTCATCCGGATGAACAATAATGTTGACTCCTTTTATGGATGGATGATCTTTTAATATTATCTTCAATCCTTCGGCAAACACTTCACTTTTATCTATTATGTAACATTCGGCTTTCATTTTATTTAGATTGATTCTAAACAATGCAAATATGAGCATTTTTTTGTTACTACCTGCAATTTTTTTCATTCAGTAAAGATTGTAAGTTTGAGTTTAAATTAAATAAAATGAACATCATTATCTTGGCATTGATTAACATGTTTTATTTACAAAAGATATTTATCAAAAAAACAACAAGTATTAACCCATACATTGAACATCTTTGCTGACACTAAATCTGAATAATTGGTAGATAAATCCTAAATTAATTAAATCGGATTTGTAAACAAATTATCTAATGAACTTTT